>PNNU01000181.1 GCA_013824385.1 Anaerolinea sp. | reverse complement strand
CAATATCCACAATGAGAATTTTTTCAGGTGACATGGAAAGGGGCCGCTCCTCGTGATTTATATTTCAATGTTTAATTATCGCACAAACCGGGTGATTGTGTGAATTCTCTTGTTATTTGCAAAATCGTAGGGTAATCGTTGAATTAAATTATTGACAAAAGGATAAGGAAGATATACTATATACCTAATATAGGAGACGCATCTATTATGCGAGTAACTGAAGCACTGATAATTGAGGTAAGTAATTAAGGCACGCGGTGTTTCCGCGTGCCTTTTGTTTTAACATCTTCCTTATCAAACAAAGGAGTAACACATCACATGGATTACAGCATGATCGGCAAAATTGAAAAAGCAAAACGTTATGCGCAAGAAAGAGACCGTTTTGAATTTCATACGTTCTCTGTGACCGTGAAGGGTGATAATAATTCCCACGCTGTAAAGTATGCAGACGGAAAATGGGAATGCGACTGCGAATTTTTCATCACGCACAGCCGCTGTGTGCACACCATGTCGCTGGAAACCATTCTCATGGGAATGGCTCAGCCCATCGATGTAGCTGCTGCAAATTAGTTGAAATCGTAATGAACAAGCCCTGACTGTGTCATGTGTCAGGGCTTTATTGATTAATTTCATTTATAAAAACCATTAACCACGAACTACACGAAATACACGGAAAAAAGTGCAAAAAACCAAAAGATCAAATTCTTCAAACTAATAGTAGAAGATCATTTGTAAAAAGGGTTATTTAGGTTCAGTTTGGCGGGTCTTTTTGTGACGGAGATAGAGGATTTAGATTGCCATGAGCGCGATCATGAGATATTCGCCAAAATGCCAATTTGAATATCCCCTGATGCCAGGCAAGAGTGCAAAAGCCAACACAATGAAGAAATCGCCGATGAGATGTTTTAATGTTTTTTGATTCATGATCATTCCCCATTTCTAATAGACTTACTCATTACTTTACATCATTTATTGAATTATCTCAATCAGCGATATCGGTATCCCCGGCCTGGGATGGTTTGGATTTTGTTGGTCTTAGCCGGGTCGATTTTATCTCGCAGGCGATGGACCAATTGGGTGAGACTGTCATCGCGCAATCCCGCCATTAATTTTTCTTCAGGCCAGACTGCAATGATTAATTCTTCTTTCGTGCAAATCAAATCATGATGGTCTTTCAGATAGTCCAACAGGCGCTGCTCAAGAGCGGTCAATTCTTCGGGCTCCACGGCGGCAAAATTGGCCGTCAGCAAGGGGTGATTCTCCAGGCCGGACTTGGCGATTAAATCCGCGGAGGGGGAGTCGCTCCAAAATTCCTCAACGCGCTGTCGTACCGCGGATGATTGACGAAGCTCATCAAGGATCAATGGAATACCTGCAGCATGAGCTTCACACACCGCCCGCAGCATGGAGGGGTAACTTTTGGATAGCGCGCATATCTCTTTTACGGTTTCATCCGTCCAGGTAAGTTTACGGCGGGTTAAGAACTGTCTAACACTCCATGTTGCATCTTCCATGCTCAAAGGACCCAGATAAATGGTATTGGCGAAAAACAGTTCAGAGAATTCACTGGTTTTATCGAGCGGTCGGCGAGTGGAGATGACGTAGGTGAGGGAGTATTTTAATTCATCACGCAGCGCACGGAGGTTATTGTTGAGGGTTTTCCCGGCTGCAGAGTCTTGCTGGAACAGGTCGACGCGGTCCAACAGTAAGCAGAGCCCACCAGGGGAGTCTTTGAGCGCCAAACCAATAGATTGAATTATGGCTTTCAATGGAACTGGAGTGGTTACGGCGACGTCCAATTGATGAAGGATGAACTCAAAGAGCGAACCTGTGTCCGCCTGAGGAAGGTTGTTGCAGTCAACCAAGATAAAACGAGGTCCTGATGTAACTCTGTGGGCGAGAAAGCCGATCAAGTTGCTTTTGCCGGCTCCGCTGAGACCCACAATGGATACACAATCACCTGATTCCACGGCGCGCAGAATGGATTGGATTTCAGAATTTCGATAGGTGGATGGGTACGTTTCCCAAACGGACATGAGTGGTTTCCCCATTACAATTTAATGGATGAGTCTAAAAAATATTATACCTGAGCCGTTCCTGAATCATGTACAATAATAAAAGGTGAGGGAATATGAATCAAAAACAACAGCTAACACTTAGAATTATCGCCCTTGTGGTGTTAATTGCCGCTCTGGCTCTATTGGTTTATAGTCTGCTGCCAGGCGGTGTGGTTAAAGAAGTTTATTCCATCACACCCACCTATCTTGTTCCACCGGTAGCAGCCCCATGAAATCATCACGACGGTTTACCAAATTTCTATTCCTGGCGGTGATTATTTTCGTACTCGCTATTCTATCAGGATGTGCCCAAATGGCTCCTGCTGCCACTGAAACAGCAGCAGAAGCACCTGTGGCCACTGAGGCTTCTGTTGCAACAGAAGCGCCAGTGGCCAATGAAGCACCCGCCGCTCAAACTGAAGGTGTTGCAGCAACAGAGGGGCCGGTAGCAACTGAAGTCCCTGCCGATATTGTAAACGCCCAGCCCAGTGTAATGCCGACTCTTAACACAATAGTCACAGTTCAGCCGACTGTGGAACCGGTCATTGAATTAAGGGTGTTGGAGTTGGAATGGCCTGAAAGCATTCGCTACGGATCCTCTGATGTGGTCCGTTTGGCGTTGGTTCCTTCCGTAGATGGATACACTGCCAGTGTTGAGTATGAGGAACACAGTTTAACCAGCCAGGATGTCTCGATCAAGCGTCCTGCGGGGTACACTCTTAGTGCGGTAGCCCGATTAGACGGCGTCGGGTTTGAGATTTCACCCGCAGGTAATCAAGAAATTGTGGTGCTGCCAGCGGAGAAAGTGACCTGGCGCTGGAGCATTGCGCCGCAGTTGACAGGGAACCAACGTGTCTCTATCTTTCTGATGCTGCGCTGGCAGCCTGATGCAGCCAGCAGCCAACAAGTCAGGGAATCGGTGGTTTTTGACCGCAATCTGGATATCCGCGTCAACTCGTTTTTTGGTCTGCGCAGTGCCGATACAATGACGTTAGGATTGGCTGGTTTGGTCTTCAGCAGTGTATTGGGATTGTGGAGTATAGCCGGCAAGCGTTCGTTCAAACGAAAACGCCTGCTTGTGGTGGAGCCCAATTCGCGCTTATCCATTGAACCTAATGCAGGGATTGTATTGAATCCAAATGAACTTGGGCTACTGCAGGCATTGTTTAAAAAATATCAACGTATTCTTCTGAAAAACGAATTCCTTTCAGGATATTCAGGGGCGCGATCCTTTCTGGCGAGTCCTATAAACGCGAATGGTCAATCAGACGCTGAAACCATCATTAAGATTGGTCCGCGCAAGGATATCGAGGATGAATACAACCACTATGAGTCTTTTGTCAAAGACCGTCTTCCCCCTGTGACAGCACGCATTCAAAGTGTGCCTATAACACTTGCAGGTTTCGATAAGGCCGCCCTGCAATATACATGCATCTCGGAACCGGGTAAATCTCCGACCAGTTTCAGACAGGCCTTGCTGGCGAATCCTGACCCGGAATATTTGCAAAGATTGTTTGACACTTTCGGTCCCAATTGGTGGATGCAGCGGCAGCCCTATTCGTTCCGGCTGGGGCAGGAGTATGACCGGCTGCTGCCTCCACAGCTGGTGTTGGAACCCGCAACAGGCAGCGCCAAAAAGCATCTTAATCCAAACTCCGATCCGACTTCCATGCAACTGTCGAGAGGGGATGTGGTGAATCTTTCAGCGTTTGAGCAGCGAGAAATCAGACCGGACAGAAAATCTCTCACGCTCTGCAGTGCATCCCAGGCGGGTAAGCCTGTTTTTCGCTATCGCTGGCAGGCAATCAACCCGCCGAGAAATTCGACAGCCCGAATCATTGCCACGCGAAGTGATCTATTGGTTGAGGCAACGGCAGATTTTGACCTGTTTGGTTTACCAAATCCACTTCAGCAACTGGATGGCTGGCTGCAGGAGACAATGAATGGTACACAATCAATCATCCACGGTGATCTGAACCTTGAAAATATATTGGTTGGTCCGGGCAATCTGGTATGGTTGATCGATTTTGCGCAAACGCGTGAAGGCCACCCGCAATATGATTTCTCACATCTGGCTTGCGAGATTATCGCGCACATCATCAGCCAGCGAGAGATTAGTCCGCAGCAATACCTATCCATGCTGCAGGATGATCTTGATCCGCTGATGAAAAAGGTTGAAGAAATTTCAGGCTATTGCCTGTTCAACCCAAATAATCCGCGTGAATACAGGCTCGGGTTGATCCTTTCATGTATGGGAGGGCTTAAATACCATAACCTCAACGCCAAGGCCAAGCACTTGCTTTTTATCACCGCCGCGTATTACGGATCAAGTCTCTAGAACTCTCTCTCATCTGTCTTAACAGAATATCAGCTGGTTGGCATTTTGTCAGAAAAATGTCAGCCGGCTATCACGTCTTACATCCACCTGATCGTTATGCTTAATTTAGTCAACTTATTCAGGAGGATGAAGATGAAAACAATATTTGTAAAAATCGTATCCGTTGTTATGATTGTTGCACTAAGTGCATGTGCAAATAGGGCAGCCACACTAGCTCCGGTGGCCGTAGCCCCGCAAGCTTCAATGGCTGTTGCCACAGAGGCTCCGGTTGATTTTTATTCACAACCCGACATCTCAGAGCCGGTTGCCACCTACTCTCCCGAAGGCGCCGCGGATACCGAAGCATCAGCCTCGGAATTGTCAAATGACCTGTTTATGGTACCCACACTAGCGGCACCTGCCCCTAAAAACGGCGAGGATAATTACTTTCAGGATTATGGTGTGAACCCGGCAACCAGCACCAGCCGCGACCATTTATCCACGTTTGGGCTGGATGTGGACACTGCATCTTATGAAATGACCAGCGCCTATATCGAAGATGGGGCATTACCCCCAATGGATGCGGTACGCGCAGAAGAATTCATTAATGCGTTTCAACAAGGTTACTCTTTACCAGATGAATCTGCATTTGCGTTGTACGCCGACGGCGCTCCATCGCCCTTCATCGATCAAGGGAACTATCTGATACGCTTTGGTGTGCAGGGGTATGATGTGCCTGTCAACGAGCGTAAGCCTTTAAACCTAACTTTTGTAATAGACGTCTCGGGTTCCATGGAAACGGATAACCGTCTGGAGTTGGTCAAAGATTCACTCAAACTTCTGGTGCGCCAACTGGATGAGAGAGACACAGTTACCATTGTCAAATTCACCAATAATGCAGCTTTGGTGTTGAGTCCAACCAATGCATCTGAAAAACAATCCATCATCCGTGCAATTGAAAGCCTGCATCCCATGTCATCTACCAATGTAGATGCCGGGCTAAGCCTGGGCTATCGTTATGCCTATCGTATGATGAACCCTGAAGCAATTAACCGTGTGATCTTGTGCTCGGATGGTGTGGCCAACGAGGGTGAAACGTCATCAGAGGCGATGCTTGAATACGTCAAACAATACGCTGATCAGGGCATTACTCTCACCGGTATTGGTGTCGGCATGGGCAATTACAATGACGTGCTGCTCGAACAACTTGCGGATAATGGTAACGGCAATTACTACTATGTCGATACCAGAGAACAGGCCAAAGAGGTTTTTGTCTACAATTTGACTTCCACAATGCAAGTGATCGCATATGACGCAAAAATCCAAATTGATTTCAACCCCGAGGTTGTTGAAAGTTACCGCCTAATTGGATATGAAAATCGTCAGATCGCCGATGAGGATTTCCGCAATGATGCTGTGGATGCAGGAGAGGTTGGAGCCGGGATGACCGCTACAGCTCTATATGAAGTCCAATTGAAAGACGGCGCTGAAGGCAGAATTGCAACCGCCCAATTGCGCTGGCAGGATGCCGAAACTCGAGAAGTCGTTGAAATAGACGGAGATTTCTTCATTCATGATCTGGCAAGTTCGTTTGAAAAATCCTCACCTTATTTCCAACTCGCATCTACAGTCGCGGCTTATGCAGAAATACTGAGGTTCAGCCCTTACGTAAACGGAGATTTGACAGATGTAGCAGATGAATCGTATCGAATTTCGAGACTGCTGGCCGAATATTCGCAAGCATATGAATTTGAACAGCTTGCCGTACAAACGGTGCAGATTGACCGCAGACTGGGTAATGATTAGGGCATCACAAAAAAGAATTGAAATAATGGTTCCCGGTGATGAGCCGGGAACCATGTTTATCCCCTCTTTTTATTGCGAGCGTAAGTCAAGGCGCCAATCAGCCCCACGAACATCCCCACTACTGAGGCAGTGTATGAAAGGAAACTTAACCATAGAGTGGATGGAAATATTTTTATTACCATCAACAACGGAAGCACAACTCCAAGCGCTAGCAGCGCGGAGCCAAGGAAAATCATTTTGAGAGGTGAGATTTTTATCATTTGAACAACCAACATTTCACCAGGTGGCCGCTCTGAGGTTCAAACTCAGGAGGTTCCTCAACATCGCACAAGCCATTGATCATTTTGGCGCAACGCGGATTGAAGCGACAGCCGGCGGGCGGATTTACCAAACTGGGTGGTTCTCCGGGGGGGACTTCTTTGTAAGTGGCAGCGTTATTCGCATCCGGGATGGAGGTGCCATTCAAGAGCGCCTGTGTATAGGGGTGGCAGGCATGATTGATCAGGCGGTCCACTGTGGCTTTTTCCACGATCTGCCCGGCGTACATCACGAATATCCTCTCGGCAAAGTAGCTGACCGTTGAAAGGTCATGAGTGATGTAAATGACCGAAAGGTTGTGGTTTTGCTGCAGGTTTCTGAGCAGTTTAAGAATTTCAACCCGTACGGAGGCGTCCAGCATTGAAACTGGTTCGTCGGCCACCAGCAATTTGGGTTCCATGATCATGGCGCGGGCGATAACCACGCGCTGCTGCTGTCCGCCAGAGAGCATGTGGGGATATTTTTCGAGGAAATCATTAACCGGATGAAGCTTGAC
>PNNU01000180.1 GCA_013824385.1 Anaerolinea sp. | reverse complement strand
AACCGAAAAAGCAAAAGCGAAGTAGCTACATTGAACAAACCACTCACGATAACCAGAACCCTCAGGGGAAGCAGCAGGTCATATCTAGAAAGCCAAAAAACACAAAGGCAAACCACCATCCACAGCGGGTGGAAGCCATTGGAAAGGTTGATCTGGTCAAAAGTAAACCCATGACCGGCAAGGATGTTTTGGGCAACCTTGTAATAGAAGAAAGCATCATCCACGTTGTACCAGTTCAATAAACTGTTGGCAGGTGTGACAGACACATAAACACTGCCAGCAAGAGCCGCCACCCCTAAAACAACTTGAATGAGAATAATCAACTTACGACTCAAGCGTGCTCCATTCCCTGGTTGGTTTTTCGTGCCTGAATCAGCAGATCAACCAATTTAAAATCGATTTCTTCATCAATATCCCAGGCTTCATCGGCGTCTATTTCAAAAAGATAAGGACGATCTCCCAATCGGTTTCGTTTTACTGTCAGAGTCTCACGCGTAAAAATATAGAGGCAGGAATTCTCTTCGTAGATCGGCGGCAAATCCTGGGTTTGCAACAAAATATTGGGGTTGTGATTGACAGCCCTGCCCAGACCATCCCAAAAACGGGATTGAAAACGTGTCACCGAAAACAAGGAATCATATGCGGGATATTGATTAAGAAGCGTTTGAATTCCTCTTGATATTGTTTCGGGTTTAATTAATGGATTGGTGGAATGTGTTTGCAGATAAAAATCAGACTGCACCAGACTGGTATCATACATCAGAATCTCATTCATCGGAATGTCGTCTGCTCGAAGATTTTCAGGGCGAGATACACATTGCACGCCGGGGAAATTCAACTTAATCCCCTCGGAAATTTCCGGGCTGTCAGTATCCACTAATATATGGTCAATCTCAGGCACGGATAGCAAAGTGGACAGGATGTGAGCATAGAGTGGACGTCCGTCAGTGAGTCTGAAGTTTTTGCCAGGCACACGCTGCGAATGATGACGCATGGGCACAAGTGCTGTGATTTTTTTCTGCATGGTTTACTCCCAAAGCTTGTTTCAGAAAAAACGCATTATCCGCCGGTAATCACCGACATTAAAGAAATCTTCTCCCCTTCGGAGGGGCTTTGATCAAGAATCATGGCTGGAAATTGCAGATCGCCATTGATGACAAACATGTTAGAGCTTAAAAACGTCTCACCATCCGGATCAATGATCAATCCAACCATTGCCGGATACTTTATTGCCAGCATCTTCACCAGGTCGCGGTAAGTAAATCCGTTTGGAAAGTCAAATTCAACCGCGCCCGCCTGAGTGATCGATTTTGTGATCCCGGTGAACTCGATTGTAATCTTCACTTCTCGATCCTTCCAGTAGAACAACCTTAATTATACTGAATTGGCTGCACTTTCCGTACCGAAGATTTTTGTTGAACCGGATTGCCAGGATAATAAAATGCTTTTTTCAATTGCCAGGTTAAAGGCCCGGACTGTTTGTATCCCTGGTAAGTGCCGTAGAATTGCAGCCAGCGAAAACGGATAATTTTACCAATTGTTGAAAAGTACCGCTTTTCTTTAGCGGCTTCACGTCCATCGCTGACCACGTTTTGGACAAACAATTTAATCAATTCACGCCGGGTGAATTTCTCGTCAGGATAAATTTGTTTGAATGCCATACCTTCACGGCGATAGCGGTTAAAAATGCCTGCCGTGGATTCGTTGTGCACATGGATCACTTCAGCTTCTGCCACATAATGAATAGAAGAACCATTCTCCTGCGCCCATTTTGCCCAAGCCAGATCTTCCAGACCCGGCAGGTTCTCATTATATGGGTGCGTCAGCCAGAGAGCACGACGAATGGCCGCGTTGGCATTGTTGCAAAATGGAAATGGCTGTTGCAATACCGAATGGTCAGGATACCATGTTTTAAAGATCTGCTGCTCTGAAAAATGCGATGATTCAGCTCCGCGCTGCTTGCCGTAGGCTAAAGCCACGTTTTTTTCATTGAATGGAGCCAACAGGGTTTCCAACCAATCCGGATAGATTGGATAAATGTGAGCGCTTGCCATCACCACCAAATCAGCCTTCGCATGTTCAAAACCCACATTGAGGGAGTGACCAAAAGTGAACTCGTGAGGTGGAATATTTACCACTTCAATGTCAAAATCGCTTGTTTCTTCAATGGTGCGATCTGTCGAGCCTGAATCCACCAAAATAATCTGGACATTTTTAATGGTTTGCTCGCCAATACCAGTTAATAACCGCCGGATGTATTTTTCTTCGTTATATGCCCTGATAATGATGGAACAAATCGGTTTATTGGTCATAGTGCACGCAAGAATTCTTTTCCGTGGAGGATACCATCAGCTAGAATGTGGATTGTTTCGGAATTCTCAGGTAAAAGCGATTGCAGTTGAAAATCTCTGAGTGTGACATAACCCTTCCATACCCCGTCATCCTTGAGATAATCACCAAAAGGAAGTGAAGTGAGGAATAATTGGGCATATAAAAAGCGGCGAGCGTTAGTAAGAAATTCTTCAGGCACTTCGATATCACCAGCCGTCAAAAATTTCTCCAAGGTAGCCATGTAATCCATTGTGGTGGTCGGAAAAAACGTAGTGGGGATCTGGGTATAACGGGCCTTGCCCGCGGTAAGCACAGGCCGCCCCATTAAAGTGGCTTCAAGCCCAATGGTGGAGTTGTAATTCATCACAAAATGCGATCGGCGAATAAGTTCATAAGAGCTGACGAATTGATTTGAATCAATGAAGACGACATTTGGCAGCAATAACAATCCGCGATTTTTCACCCAATCAGCCACACTTTCACGGCTTTCTTTGCCTTTGCGCCCCTCATCGGGATGAGCACGCAGGATGAACAAAACCTCAGGATGATCCAAAAGGGTTTGATAAATACTTTCAAGCCATTGGAACATATCATTGAAAAGGGTGTTGGCATGCACCTGGCTGGTATCAAAGATTACATTCGTAAAAATGGGCACGATTTTTTTGTAGCGGCCGATACGGCCGGCAAGTTCAGGGTCCAACTGCTGCATCTCGGGCCAGAATTTGATGCCTGCCATGGAGAAATTGCCCTTGAACCGGTTGGATAAATAATCATCGAGCCGTGCATTCATTTCAGCAGAAAGTTGAAAATCATCCTCAATGTGCATCGGGTAGGCTGTAGCTTCGCCCTCCGTAAAAAAGGCAGAGAAGGGTTGGATGCCCACTTCATGTGTAATCACCCGGATGCCACGCTCCAAACAAACCTGTCTGACCGCAGCCTCAGGAAAGAACATACCATTAAAGACCACAACCGCCTGCGGATTGGATTCCTCGACCAGGCGAGTGAATTGCTGATAGACATTCCACGCAGATTGGATGAAGGAGACCATGAAAGCACGTGTTTGCCAGTCTTCCTTCAGTGTATATCGGCGTAAAACCCAACGCAGTGAATTTAAAGCCCAGAATCCCAGTGGAAGATCGTGCCAGGTAAATTCGGAACATTTGGCGACACTTAGGGTTTCCAACGCAAAATCAAGGGTTTCATCAGTTTCAAATTCAAAATTCCAGGTTCTTTCATTTGAGAAAAGAGATTCACTCTGCTTTATACATTGCGCACAAGGTGGAGCCTGATCGAAATTATCACGGTTGCTGCCCAATGTACAGCGCTGTATTCCTGCATGACACACAAAATGAATCACCGGAATTCCCTGAGTGCGCAGCCCAAGGCTGGTGAGTCTGGAATAAGCCGCATTCTGGCTCACCCCACCCAAGCGGGTTGATGCGTTGAAGAAAATAATCGGCTGTTTTGACTCGTCAACCTCGAGAGAGGCTACTTGATGCGATAAATTCTTCCAGCGCTGGCTGCCTAAATAGTGCACCCAACGCTGGTGAATGGCATTTTTAATCCGTAACGCTGTTTTGAACTCCAAGCCTTAAACCCTGCGCAATTTTTTTTGAGAGGGCAGTTCACTTTCGTAAACACGCTTTATACCATCACCCACTGCCATTTCGGTGACGCGGATATACTTGACCAATCTTTCAAAACCAGAGGGTTCAACAGAAGCGGCTTGGTCAGATCCCCACATGGCACGATCAAGCGTGATGTGGCGTTCTACAATACAAGCACCCAAACCCACTGCCACCGCGGAGGTGACCAGTCCAACCTCGTGACCTGAATACCCAATTGGGCAATTAAATAGATTACGTAAAGTTCCAATCATGCGCAAATTAAGTTCATGCGGATCACATGGATAAGCGCTGGTGGCATGTGTAATTGCCAAATTATCCTCGCCAATCACCTTAATCGCCTCAACAATCTGGTCCAGGGAAGACATTCCAGTTGAAAGGATCAAAGGTCTTCCAGTAGCTCGCAGATGCTTGAGCAGCTTGTGATCAGTTAAAGAAGCAGATGGAATCTTGTAACAAATGGGGTTGAATTTTTCCATAAAATCAACCGCTTCTTCATCCCAAACAGAGACGAACCAGTCGATGCCAACTTCTTTGCTGTAGCGGTCAATTTCTCTATATTCTTCTTCGCCAAACTCAGTCTTATAACGATAATCTAAATATGAGATGTAACCCCACGGCGTTTCGCGCATTTGACCGCGCTGTTCGGGTGGTACGCATAGTTCGGGAGTACGTTTCTGGAATTTCACCGCATCCACGCCGGCATGCTTGGCGGCATCAATTAATTTTTTTGCGTTTTCAACGTCTCCATTGTGATTTATACCAGCTTCGGCAATGATGTAGGCTGGATGTCCGTCACCTACCATTTTGTTGCCTATGCGAATTTCTCGAGTCATGAAGTTCTCCTGAATAGAGATGATTTTTTAACACCCAATACTGCTGATAATTAACTTGTTGTAATAAAAACCGTTGCAGACCTACTGTCAAATTTTACTTCTACCGAACATTCCAGTGATGCAGGGCATGCATTCAGTTCACTTGCCGTAGATGTTTCGCCTCAACTGGAAATCCTATTGTAACCGAGACAACAAAATATCACAAAGCTCCCTGACGGCTCCGTGACCGCCGGTTAGTGTCAACACAAGGTCTGCCTGACGAATGACTTCAGGGTGAGCGTCTGCGGGTGCCACGGTGTATCCCACAATTGGGAAGCAAGGCAAGTCATTGGTATCGTTGCCCATATAAATAACTTCGGCAGGTTCGAGACCTTTTTCACTAATTACCTTTTTGAGAACTGCTGCTTTATCATCCACGGCTTGCATGAAAGGCACCTGCATTTTGCGGCAGCGGGCTTCAACCACAAGGTTTCGTTCCTTGGAGATCACCAGGCATTCAACACCCGCTTTTGATTTGAGAATGGAAAGCCCAAGACTGTCACTGCGGTTGGCAGCAACGCTTTCTTCACCTTTATCGTTGACCCAAACACGGTTGTCGGTCAGTACGCCGTCAAAATCCATCACGAACAAAGATACTTTGGTGGGCAGCGAACGACGTTGATTGGCAGGATCGACCATTTGCAGGATGCCTTCTTTCACCAGTGCTTCGCCCTGCCGCCAATCGCGTAAGTTATCCAAATCCACAGTAAAATGCGGATCCATGATGAGTGGCAAAATTACTTTGCCGCTCATGGAGTTTTGCTCAACGATCGCTCGCGGACGGATGGCGTCAATATGACCAATCTGCCAGAAGGCTTTGGGCAACTTTTGACGCGGCGCATTGTAGGCTTCTGGAATACCCTCCACACCAATCAACGGACTCATGGTGCCGCTGGTGGAATCAATCAGCCACATTTTATAAGGACATTGATCTGCTTCAACCACACCACGGACAGAATCCGCGTCGGGGTGAGATAAAAGCAAATTGACTGCATCATCCACGCAATTGAGCGGGCGAACCGGAGAGGTGGGGCGCAGCTGCACAACCACATCGGGAACGTACCCTTCATTTTCCATCAACCATGAAAGCACATGCTGAAAAACGGGAAGGTCGGTGGTGTTATCCTGGGCGAACTCGGCAGGCCGCAGGAAAGGCGTTTCAGCGCCGTATTGCCGGGCAACTGCTGCGATCTCTTCATCATCCGTGGAGACAATGGTACGCGTCACCATTTTGGATTGTGTCGCTGCCGAAATGCTGTAAGCAATTAGCGGATAGCCGGCAAAATCTCTAATGTTTTTACGCGGAATTCCCTTTGACCCTCCACGGGCCGGGATAACCGCCAAAACCTCGAGCTTCTTTACCATGCTGTCCATCCTCCATCCACCACGAGGTTGGAACCGGTCATATAGGATGAAGCATCGGAAGCCAGGAAGAGCAGTGCGCCGCTCATTTCATCACGGTGAGCCATTCTTCCCAAGATCGCGTGTGAAGAATAATTTTTAACGAACTGTTCATCGTTGTTGTTTTCGACACCACCGGGGGTAAGTGCATTGACACGAATTTTAGTGTTGGCGTAATAAGCTGCCAGGTACCGGGTAAAACCCAGGATACCCGCCTTGGTCACCGAGTAGAAAACAGGTTTATAGGTAAGCTGCTTGCCAACACCTTCGTAGATTCTCTGATCAGGTCCCACCAGTCCATAAGTGGAACACAGGTTGATGATCGATCCGCTGCCTTGTTTGACCATTTGTTTGACGGCAGCTTGAGAAACCAGGAATGGACCAGTCAAATTGACCGATAAACCATCCTGCCAGAAATTGAGCGGATAATCTTCAAAAGCATTGTTCATCACCTGGGGGTGTTCAGGATCCACTTTGGGATCCAGTGCAGCGCTGTTAACCACTACATCCAGGCGACCGGTCTCGCTGACAATCTGATCCACCACTTGTTGAATGGATACCGGATCAATAACGTTAATCACAACAGGGCGAATCGACGCGCTCACTTCTTTTAACAAAGGAAGCGCCTTTTCAATGATTTCCATTTTGCAATCGGCCAAATAGACAGTCGCGCCTGCTTCGGCCAAAGTGCGGCAAAATTCCTTGCCCAATAAACCTGCTCCGCCAGTTACCAGGGTTGTTTTACCAACCATGGAAAATTTATCATAAATAGTCATACGATTCCTCCAAGCTTTAGTTTAGTTGCATCTTTTT
>PNNU01000179.1 GCA_013824385.1 Anaerolinea sp. | reverse complement strand
TAAAAAAGAGTCGCGCAAAAAAACGCTGACAACGCTTTTTACTTCTTTGGCGTTCATGGCAGTGATCGGAGTGATCGTCGCTTTTGACTTTGAAAAAATCAAAACCTTCATCAGTCAAGCCGGAATTTGGGGGTTGGTGATCAGCGTGTTTGTATATGCCGCGCTGGGCGTGACTTTCATTCCATCTGAACCGCTGACCCTGTTGATCGGCGCCATGTTCGGTCCGTGGACGGCAATGATCGTATCGTGGATCGGCAACACCCTGGCTGCAGTGGTGGAATATTACGTTGGAAAACGCATTGGCAGTGCGGCTAATTTTCTCGAAAAGAAAGAAAAACTTCCATTTGGTCTCGGAAAATTGCCCATTGATTCCCCCCTGTTTTTAATCGGCGGCAGAGCCATTCCGCTTTATGGCGCCAAAGCCATCAGTGTGGTGGCTGGAGTTTATCATGTTCCCTTGTATCGCTACCTCTGGACAACCGCTGTGACTATTTTCTTCGGTTCCTTGATGTTCTCCTTCGGCGGTTTTGGACTGGCCAAACTCTTCAAATAGTTGTACATAGTTCCTTCTCCCATTACTTTTGATTTATTTGTAAAATAGATTAAAATGATAGTAATTATTTTAATTGCTGTTTTTGTATTGGGAGGGAATAATGCGAATCAATTTCGTGATGTGGAAAAAAGCATTTTCTTCACTGGTAAAAATGGAGTCCCCTGAAGAATGGCGTTCATTGGATGTCGTTTCCAAATGGCTAATCGCCACTCGCTCCGGGGTGACCATGGTGACCCTCTATACTTGTGCGATTGGCGGCATTCTCGCCTGGCGGGACGGGTTTCTGCACCCGGTTGTATGGCTGATCATTACGCTTGGGCTCTTTCTGGCACACGGCACCAATAACCTCTTAAACGATTACACCGATTTCTCGCGCGGGGTAGACAGCCTCGACTATTTTCGCGTCCAGTATGGCGTGCATCCCCTTTATCAAAATTTTTGGACAAAAAAGACTCAGCTCACCTGGTTTGCGGTCAGCGGCGTGCTGGCTTTTTTATCTGGTATCTTTGCCCTGATCTACACCCATTTTTCGCTTGAAGTCATTATCTTGTTTGCGTTTGGAGCACTGGTGCTGCTCTTTTACACCTGGCCGCTTAAACATATTGCCCTTGGCGAGTTAAGCATCTTTTTGATCTGGGGTCCCATTATGGCATCCGGGGTTTATCTGGTTCTGGCGGGCGGTATGGTCGATTCCGTTTGGAAAGCCGCCCTGGCGGCTGTGCCATTTGGATTGAGCGTAGTGAGTATCAATATTGGCAAACACATTGATAAATCCGCTGAAGACCGCGTGAAAAAAGTAGGCACCCTTCCGGTGGTGATTGGCGAGAAAGCTGCCCGCTATATCAACATGGTGGTGTTAGCCTTGATCTATCTGGTCATTTTCTATTTGATCTTTGTGACCCATTATTTCACCCCTGTGTTGTTGATCGTTTTATTCGCCGGCAAACGCTTGCTGTACGCGGTCGGCGTGCATACCAAACCACGTCCGGTGGAACCACCCAAGGAATGGCCCGCCTGGCCAACCTGGTTCTCAGGCTTCGCCTTCTACCACAACCGTCTTTTCAGCAATCTGTTTTTACTTAGCATGATCGCGGATGTCATCCTTCGGCTTACTCTTCCCAATTTTTGGCCAGCTAGATAATATTTTTATATAAAGGAGACGATTTATGGATATTTTGATGCTATCTCGATGGCAGTTTGCACTGACGACAATTTATCATTTCTTCTTCGTCCCACTTACACTGGGACTGGCGTTATATGTGGCAATACTTGAAACAATGTACGTCAAGAATGGCAAAGCAGAATACAAGCGACTGGTCAAGTTCTGGGGGAAACTCTTCTTGATCAATTTCGCCATGGGTGTGGTCACCGGTCTGGTGATGGAATTCCAGTTTGGTATGAACTGGTCAGAGTATTCGCGTTTTGTGGGCGACATCTTTGGCGCCCCCCTGGCCATGGAAGGGCTGATCGCCTTCTTCCTCGAATCCACCTTTATTGGTGTCTGGATCTTTGGATGGGAGAGGCTCTCAAAAAAACTACACTCAATTGTTATGTGGCTGGTAGCCCTCGGCACTAATATTAGCGCCTTCTTTATCCTGGCAGCCAACGGATTCATGCAAAGCCCGGTCGGATATGTGCTCAATAACGGCCGCGCCGAAATGACTGATTTTGGAGCCTTGGTTACCAATCCGCGAGCATGGTATCTTTTCACACATACCATTACTTCAGGGTTGGTCACTGCCAGCTTCTTCATCCTCGGATTCAGCGCCTATCACCTGCTGCGGAAAAAAGACGAATCCGCTTTCAAAGCCAGCCTCAAGCTGGCGGCTATCATCGGCTTTTTCGCTACAGTTGGTGTGATTGGAACCGGTCATTTCCAAGGTATTGAACTCAAAGCTGTTCAACCCATGGCGGCCGCGGCGTCTGAAGCGCATTTTGAAACACAAGACCCGGCTGATTTTTCTTTGGTCGCAGGATTCACTCCTGATGGAAAAAAAGTGACCTGGAATGTGACCATCCCCAAGGTGCTCAGCTTTTTATACTACTTCAAATTTGAAGGCGAAGTGGAAGGCATCAACGACATTCAGGCACAATACGAAGAAAAATACGGCCCCGGAGATTACGTGCCTCTGGTTGCCCTGGATTACTGGAGCTTTAGAATCATGGTTGCACTTGGATTCTTGATGGCGCTTATCACCCTGGTCATCTGGTTCTATTCTGCCAAAAAGTTCCCTCAAAAAGGAAACTGGCTGCTCAAGATTCTTCCGCTTGCCATCTTTTTCCCCTATCTGGCCAACACCGCTGGCTGGATTCTTACGGAAACCGCCCGGCAACCCTGGACGGTAACCGGCTTGATCCTCACCAAGGACTCTGTCAGCCCCAACCTGACAGTTACCACCGTCTGGATCAGTCTGGTTGGTTTTGTGCTGGTCTATGGTGTATTGATGGTGATTGACCTTTTTCTCCTGGTCAGAAACGCGAAAAAAGGACTGGCCGCCGGTGATTCAGATTCAGAACCTTTGGTTGTCTTGGCGTCAGAAAAAACTTCTGGAGGTAAATAATGGACCTCAATATTCTTTGGTTTATTCTGGTATGTGTTTTGTATATCGGCTACTTCTTTTTGGAGGGTTTTGATTTTGGCGTCGGCATGCTGCTGCCCCTGATCGGAAAAAAGGATGAGGAACGCCGCGCGATCATCAACACCATCGGACCACACTGGGACGGCAACGAAGTCTGGCTGGTCACCGCCGGCGGCGCCACCTTTGCAGCATTCCCCAATTGGTACGCCACCATGTTCAGCGGATTCTACCTTGGCTTCTTCCTGCTGCTGCTGGCGCTTATCTTCCGCGGTGTGGCCTTCGAGTTCCGCTCAAAACTTGGCAGCCCCAAGTGGCGCAATACCTGGGACGTGTTAATTGGTATCAGCAGTTTTTTAGCTTCATTCCTGTTGGGAGTGGTCTTTACCAATGTCGTCCGCGGCGTGCCGATTGACGGCAACCAGATCTTCACCGGCACCTTCTTCACCCTGTTGAATCCCCTCAGCATCGTGGGCGGGTTGACGGTGGTAGTGGTGTTTTTCGTGCACGGTGCCAATTTCCTTAGCCTGAAATTGACTGACGCTCTGCATGAACGAGTGTCTATAGCTGCCAAAAGAATGTGGATTTCAGCACTTTCAATTGCGGCCATGTATTTTATTTGGATTGTTTTCACTACCCAAGCTTTCGTGGAAAAGGGTTTTGTGGGTATGATCGCCCCGTTATTGGCTGCTGTTTCACTGGTGCTCTCGAGAGTCTTCATGGGCATAAAAAAAGAGGGCTGGGCATTCAGTATGAGCGGATTGACTATCGTCTTTACCGTGGCCAGTTTGTTTGTAGCGCTTTTCCCCAACGTGATGGTCTCGAGCACCTCCCCAGAGTTCAGCCTGTCCATCTACAACGCCTCATCCTCGCCCTACACCCTCAAGGTGATGACCATCGTGGCCTGCGTGATGCTGCCCGTCGTTTTGGCTTATCAGGTATGGACCTACATCATTTTCAAAAAACGTGTGAAAGCGGATGCGAAGACGCTGCATTATTAGAAGAACAGTAATCAGTAATCAGTAATCAGGAAACCAGGAGATCAAATCTCCTGGTTTTTTGTCCAAAGCCATTTCATCATAAAAAGTGTTACCCATGTCTTTGCATTGGTTGTTACCTATGTCTTTGCATTGGTTGTTACCTATGTCTTTGCACTGGTTGTTACCTATGTCTTTGCCTAATTTACAATGAACCGCCCTTTTTTTATAATTCTTCTTCGGTTATGACTGCGATGCCACTCGCTTTACACAAAGCCGTAAAAACCCCGTCGCCGGGGATGAGGGTGCCCGAAAACGTGCCATCATAAATCTGGTTGCAGCCGCAAGAGGGGGACCTGGATTTGAGAATGGCCTGTGTGGCTCCGATCATTTTGGCGAGTTTCAGAGATTCTTCCGCACCGCGGAAGAACTCGGCGGTCACGTCCGCGCCATCTTTGCGCAGCACACGTTCACCCACCCGCTCGGAAGATTGGCGCGGGATGGGCAATCCGCCCAACTGTTCGGGGCAGACCGGCACGGCACGTCCTTTGGCAACCAATTGTATAACCTTCTCACAGGGTTTGGCTGAGCCATCGTAGCGGCAGTTGAGTCCAGCCAGGCAGGCGCTGACAATGATCTTTCCTTCATTGGTTTTCAAGAAATCTTTCATTTTGAATTTTTGTTTCTTTATTAATTGTCTTTCAACTTTCTAAAAAGTGTGATTTTAACTAAAATAAAGAAATAATCCCAAGAAAGGAAGAAAGGTTTTATTCAATGATTAACAATGAATTCTTCGAGATTAATTATCCATCCAGTCGTCAATTAACATTTGATGTTGGAAAAATTGGTTTAGGAAAACATCACGTTAAGGCACTGCTTGAAGTTGACGTAAGTGAACCCTGGCTCATCTTAATTGAGAACAGAAAAAATAGCAAGAGAATATCGTTTCTTACATGGTTGATCAAAGTTACTGCTGACAGTGTATCGTCTCATCCGCCGGTTGCAGGAATCAATGAGATCAAAAAGAATAAAGTGCTTGTTTTTAAAGATGTTGATATTTCCATTGTCCTCGAAAAGGAAGTCGAAGGAAAGAGAGTTCCTTTGCCGTATGTGATTCGCAGTGCAGATAAAAAGTGTTTCGAAGAAATTCAAAATGAAATTGATGCCGCTAAACAACAAAAGGCTGAAAACGAGTCTGATTATGTACTCGGTCAAAAAGAAAACCTATACTGGATGAAATTGTATACAAGACTGCCGCAATGGCTGCGCATTTTCTTGATGCGCGTTTTGGTTCTAAATCACCCCCAACGGACTAAACAGAATATGGGAAGTGTGATGATCACAACGGTAGGAATGGTCGGACATACACATGGATGGATCATCCCTTACAGCATGCATCCTATTTGTCTGGCCTTTGGATCAATCAACGAACAACCAGTTATTAAAAAGGGAGAAATTGTAAAAGGCCGCATGCTGCATTTGACAGTATTAGTGGATCACGATGTCATTGATGGTGCACCTGCTGCTGTTTTCGTTGATGACCTGGTCAGAAAAATGGAAAAAGGTAGCGGATTGGAATCTTATTTGGAATAAACCCGATTGGATTTTTTATTTATATTGTTGATAATTACACATACTAAATGATATTTAATGCTTGCATTCAAGAGTAAAAATCGCTATACTGAAATCAAATCTGGTAAAACCACCAGCCAAGTCTTATGACCCTGCCCATTGAACCTCTGCAAGTCAACAGCCTTAAATCTGCGTGCGTGGCCCGCCTGGAGGAATTGATCCTCTCGGGCGAGCTCAAAGTGGACGAACGTCTGCCCGCTGAACGCGATCTGGCCGCGCGCCTGGGCGTCAGCCGACCTGTACTACACGAAGCCCTAGTGGACCTGGCCGCGAAGGGGCTGGTGACGATTAATCCACGCCGGGGAGTGGTGATCAACGACTTCCGCAAGAGCGGATCCATGGCGATTCTGTCGTCGCTCCTTTCGTATCACAACGGCGAAATTGATCCGCAGTTGGTCACGAGTCTGCTCTCGATGCGTATTTTGGTCGAAACCGAGACCGCGCGCCTGGCCGCCGAACACGCCAGTGCGGAACAACTCGCCGAATTACGCCAGATCGTGCAAAGTGAAGCCGCCTCTGAAAGGGGTAACCTCTCCGCCTTGGTGGAGCTGGATTTTGAGTTCCACTTGCTCGTTTCCATCGCCTCTGAAAACATGGCTTATCCGCTTATTCTAAATTCATTTAAAACCGTCTACACACACTTCACCACGGCTTTTTACCAAAAAACGGCCGGTTCTGCAGTGGTGGATGAAGTACACGCTTATCACCAACGCCTATTGTTGGCACTTGAAAACCACGACCCTCAAAAGAGTGTTGAGATCATGAAATCCATGTTGGAGCACGGAGAAAAACTGCTGAAAAGTTAATCCAAATTTGTTACAGGAGGCTCGATTATGTCCACGATGACGGTCGAAAAACCCAGATTTAGCATCAAGGAACCCAAATCCCTATCGGATCGGGTGCGTTGGTTAAGAGACTATTATTTCGAAGGTGTCAAACGCAAGTGGAACAACGAGTACACCAGTTGGACAACCGGTACCCCGTGGGATTTTCAATATAACGAACTTTCCTTCTATATCGTCCCCGAAACCTATTTCTACATCCCCACTTTTCGTTCCTCCTTCAAGCAGACTGCCAAACCGGTAGCCCTGCACAAGGACTTCTGGAACTGGAGCCTGCCAGAACGGCGCGCCTGGTTCCTCAAGGAAGTGATGGTCAATTACGTGCCCCAAGAGATTCTGCCCAACGATTTGCTGGCAGGGGGGCGTTTCAGCGTGATGACCTCTCACTGCCTGACCAAAAAAGAAACCAAAGAATATGACAAGCTGGTCAAAGGCAAGGGCGGATCGCGCGAGGCTATGCTGTGGTTCCACAACCACGG
>PNNU01000178.1 GCA_013824385.1 Anaerolinea sp. | reverse complement strand
ACACAAACCCCTTTTTCAGCCAAAGCGTTGGCGATTGACATTGATCCATCGCCGCCAACCGAGATCAACGCGTCAATCTCATGCATGGCAAAAGAACGCACCAGTTCATCAGACCGGTCGATCTCTGTGTAAGTTCCATCCGCATTCTTTACCGGATAATGGAACGGATTACCGCGGTTGGTGGTGCCGATAATCGTACCTCCCAGGTGGGTAATACCGCGCACCCTCTCCCTCGTCAGTGAGATCAATCCACCTTCCACATATTGTTCAGGCATCATTAAACCGTTGTAGCCGTCGCGGATGCCATACATTTCCCATCCGCGGGCAATCCCCGCCAGCACAGCAGCGCGAATCACAGCATTCAATCCGGGAGCATCCCCGCCACCTGTGGCAATCGCCACCCTGCGAATACTTTTTTGATTTAGGGTCATAGGTTCCTCAATTGAACAATTTGAAAATGTTATCGATCAAAATGCAACAAGATGATATTTCCATCAAATTCCGCAGCCAGACGTTCAGGCAAATTACCGATGTGTGCGAGAAACCTCTGCCTGGATCCGAATCCCGGTATCACCAGTAAATCGCTTTCAGCATGTTTATGCAAATCCGTGATTCGTAATGCCCCTTCCATCGTCTTTAACTTTACATCAATATCGACTTCAGAGTCATTAAGAATTTCATTAATTCTGGATAAAAAGTTTTTGGCTGCCAAAATTTCCAGCGATACGTTAATTGATTTGGCTATAACAATATTGGCATGGATGATCCTGCGTAAAACTTCATTAGCTACAACCTTTTCAGGAAGTAGTAAAAGGACTCTTTTCATACCCAAGACAAAATGAGGTAGTTTTCCAACCATTACCGGCAAATCAGAACCCCAAATCACTTCGTCCAATATGCTACCCAAAATGTTCTGTTGAAGATTGCGTTTTCCACGCCACCCCATCAGGATAATAGAGGCATCCCGTTCTTTGGAGGTCATCAGAATTCCTTCAGCATAGCTATTCGCCAGGCGTGGAATCAATTCGATTTGTGATTCAGGATCATCAAGTAAATCGGGTATCTTTTCAAGTAATTCCTTTTGCTTCTTAAACTCATAAGCAACACTGGGTGATTCTTTTGCCACATTTACTGCTAAAACGGTACCGTGGCATTCTGCGGATAACAGGTTTGCCAACGTAAACAGATTTTGCTCGGTTGCCGGACTAGAAATAGGTACCAGAATTCGTTGGAAGAGCGGCTTAACTTCAATATCTTCATGTTGCTCTTTTAATTTTGGTGCAAATTTCTGCACAATCATTGGCGATGTGATGGATGTGAACAGAATCATGACTATGGCAGCGTTAAACAAATTATTATCAAATAATCCTATTTGTTGACCAATAACAAGAGTCGGAATGGTTACTGCGGCCTGGGCATGCGATAGGCCAAAAGCGGTAAACAATTCGGCTTTAGAATAATGGAAGATTTTTCCAGTAATCCACGCAGCCAGAAACTTCGAAACATATGCAACAAACAAGATTCCTACCGCTATAAGAATTGCTTCAGGGTTTCTGACCAAAGAAAGTGGGTCAGTGATCATTCCACTGTATAGTAAAAACAATGGGATGAAAAAAGATTCACCCATGAAAAGCACATGCCCCGAGACTGGGCTGTGACGGGGTAAAGTCGCATTAATGGCTAAACCAGCCAGAAAAGCCCCCACCACTTCGTGTACCCCAATCAATCTGGCGCCCAGCGCAGATACAAACAAAACCACAATGACAAATTGAAATTCCACCGCTCTGCCGGTATATCGTTGAAAGAACCATTTTCCAATCTTGGGGAGGATGAAAAAAACCGCTAATGCGAAAAGAATTAGTAACACGAGTAATTTTATGAAATAACCAATTGCCAGACTTCCATCTTGGGCGCCCAAACAATGGCGAGGATGATAAATGCTCCAATATCTGTCAGGATTGTTGCCCCCGCGGTTACTGCCACCGCCTCATTTCGCGTCACACCCAGCCGAGTCAAAATTGGAAAAGCAATCAGTGTATGTGATGCAAATGCGGACCCCAACAAGATCATCCCCAACCAGGGCATTTTTAACAGCCAACCTAACAACATTCCAAAACCTTGTGGGATGATAAAGGTCAACAGGCCGAAGATTAACGCCTTTCCACGGACTTTCACAAATTGATGAAAATCCACCTCCAACCCGGCACTAAACATCAAGTAAACCAAACCGATAGCTGAAAGAAATTCCATACGGTCATTGGCTGCCAGAAGGTTTAATCCATTTGGGCCAATCAACATGCCTCCCAGGATGATTCCCACAATACCCGGCAATCGGACTTTTTCTGAGAGGATTGGCGCCACTAAAATGATTGTCATAATAACCAGGAAAAAGACAATCGGTTCTTGAAATTGTTCCATATGCTGACACCTGTTGACTTACAAAATTGAAATCAATACGATTGATTATATAAGCAAGAATTAGATCTGTGTGATTTATTTGTATTAGAAATTTCTTTTTTTTGATATGATTTGTATATCAAAATTTATGAGAGGGATTCATGAGCAAAAACATTCTCGTCACTTATGCAACTTGCACTGGCGCAACCCAGGGTGTGGCTGAAGCGATTGGCAAGACATTGGCTGAAGACGGCACAACAGTGGATGTGAAACCGATGAGCGAAATCTCTGACCTTTCACCCTATACTGCCGTGGTCGCCGGCAGTGCCATCCATGCCTCTGCCTGGCTGCCCGAAGCGGTGGATTTTGTCAGGGTCAACCAAAGCACCTTATCTCAAAAACCTTTTGCTACCTTTCTTGTGTGTATGACCCTCGCCATGCCAAATGGCGAAAAATACCGCCCTTTCACGGTGGATTTCATCACGCCTGTACGCAGCATAGTCAAGCCCGTGAGCGAAGCCCAATTTGCCGGGGTGCTTGATTTAAAAAAGATCCCCACGCCGGGCGACCGCATCAAGTTTGGCATCAGCGTGCTGCTTGGCGTTTGGAAAAAAGGTGATCACCGCGATTGGAATGCGATCAATTCATGGGCAGCTAGTCTGAATTCCAAACTGAATTAATAAAAATACTGCAAAAAAATGAGTGTCCAATTTTCGGTTGTTCTTTCACTTGGATAATGGCAAAATGTCATTCAACTAATGACCAATATTTATTCATACATAAAAGGCCAACCCATGAATCAACTATTGCCAAACACCGACACTCTCTATTCAGCCTTGCTTCAGAGAGACAGCAGCTTTGAAGGCATTGCCGTGGTGTGCGTAAAAACCACGGGTATCTTCTGCCGCTTCACATGTTCTGCCCGCAAACCAAAGCGTGAGAACGTCGAGTTTATGACTACCCCTCACGAAGCGCTTTTACATGGATATCGCCCCTGCAAGGTTTGCAACCCCATGAATTACCATGGTTCAGCCCCCGAATGGATTAAATCCTTATTGGCTGAGGTTAACGAAAATCCAACCATCCCCCTGCACAATCAAGATCTGCGAGAGCGGGCGCTCGATCCGGCCAGAGTCAGCCGTTGGTTCAAGAAAAATCACGGCATGACTTTTCAAGGTTATTTACGCTCCCTTCGCATATCGCAGGCTTTTGGAAGACTTAAACAAGGCGAAAGCGTGACCGAAACTGCTTTTGAATCAGGTTACGACTCGTTGAGCGGATTTACTGATTCTTTTAAAAGAACAACACAACTTTCTCCCAGTAAGAGTCGGCAAGAACAGATCATCTACACCACTCGCATCCTCACGCCGATTGGTCCGATGCTGGCAGGCGGCACCGAAGATGGCATTTGCCTCCTCGAATTTGTGGACCGCAGGATGCTTGAAACTCAAATTAAAAGGGTCTCTCATCGTCTTCAAGCTCGGGCATTACCTGGAGAATGTCAACATTTCGAAATATTGAAACAGCAATTGGACGAGTATTTTGCTTTAAAACGTCAGAAATTTGATATTCCCCTTGTGCTGGCTGGTACGCCTTTTCAACAAAAAGTCTGGTCGCTTCTCCAAACCATACCTTTTGGACAAACCCGCTCTTACAAGCTGCAAGCTGAATCACTTGGGGCTCCTGCAGCCATTCGGGCTGTGGCTCGTGCTAATGGAGATAACCGCATCTCAATACTCATCCCCTGCCACAGGGTGATTGGTTCAAACGGAGAACTTGTGGGCTATGGAGGCGGTTTATGGCGCAAGCAATATTTGCTAAAGCTTGAATCTGATCAACCCATTGATTTCGAGATATAGAAGGCTAATCAAGCGGGTAAAACAAGCGTACAAAAAAAACCGCACCTGGTGAGGGTGCGGCTTTACGTTCAAAGGATCTACTTACTTTCCGAGGATCTTGTACATTCCGGTGCCGCAAACAGTGCATTTGCCCTTGAGGGCCTTGCGACCGTTCTTCATGACAACTTCTTGTGTTTCTTTCATATCTGTTTTCTTCTTGCATTTCATACAATAAGCAACTTCAGCCATATTTTCCTCCATTCAATATTTGTACAGGTTAGATAGCTTACTAAGTACAACAAAGTGAGTATAGCATATTAAATTCAACTTGCAACGTCAAATTAGCTTTCAATTTGCTTTCAATGAGCTTTCTTTTATGGCTTGCTAAATCCATATTAATCGTCTTTAATTGAAAGGTGAACAATTTAGCAGGAGGTTTTTTATGTCCCCGGAAGAAAAAAACATTAAATCAAAACCGTTTACCGCCACACCACTCAAGCGGCGGTCGCCAGTACCCAGCGATATTGACATCGCTCAAGAAGCCACACTCAAACCCATCACCCTCATCGCCGAGGAAATTGGCCTGCTCCCCTCCGAAATTGAACAATATGGTGACACCAAAGCCAAGGTACGCCTTGAAGTGCTTCAGCGCCTGCATCACATCCCTGACGGCAAATATGTGGATGTAACTGCCATCACTCCTACCCCACTTGGTGAAGGCAAAACTACCACCACCGTCGGTCTCAGCCAGGCACTCGGTGCTCACCTTGGCAAACGTGTGATCACCTGCATCCGCCAGCCATCGCAAGGTCCTACTTTTGGTATCAAAGGCGGAGCCGCCGGCGGGGGTTATTCCCAAGTCATCCCCATGGAGGAATTCAACCTGCACCTCACCGGCGATATCCATGCCATCACAGCTGCCAACAACTTGTGTGCTGCCGCCATCGACGCGCGCATGTTCCATGAATCGGACGCAACTGATGAGCAGCTTTTCAATCGCCTGCTTCCAGCAGACAAAAGCGGTAAACGCCACTTTACCAAGGGTATGGTGGTGCGCCTTGAAAAACTCAAAATCACCGCTTCTGACCCTGATGAATTGACCCCGGAAGAACGCCGCAAACTTTGCCGTCTGGATATCGACCCCGAAACCATCACCTGGCGCCGAGTAGTGGATACTTCTGACCGCTTTTTACGCGGTATCACCATCGGTGTCGGACCTGAAGAAAAGGGCTTCACCCGCAATACCGGCTACGATATCACCGTAGCCTCAGAGATCATGGCCATTCTTGCACTAACCACGAGCCTCAAAGACATGCGTGAACGCCTTGGACGCATCGTCATCGGTCTCAGCAAAGCCGGTCAAGCTGTCACCGCTGAAGACTTGGGCGTGGCTGGCGCCATGACCGTTCTCATGCGTGACGCCATCAAACCCACCCTCATGCAAACCGTTGAAGGCACACCCGTCTTTGTGCATGCCGGACCATTTGCCAACATAGCCCACGGTAACTCCTCCATCATCGCGGATAAAATCGCGCTCAAACTGGCGGACTACGTGATCACTGAATCCGGCTTCGGCGCGGACATGGGCATGGAAAAATTTATGAATATTAAGTGCCGCTACTCGGGGTTAAAGCCCTCAGTGGTCGTGCTGGTGGCTACCATCCGTGCACTCAAGATGCACGGCGGTGGGCCCAAGGTGGTGGCAGGCAAACCGCTTGACCCTGCCTATACTTCAGAGAATCTTGACCTGCTGCGTGCCGGTCTTGGAAACATGCTGCACCACATCAAAACCGCCAGGAAATTCGGTGTTCCGGTGGTCGTAGCTGTAAACAAATTTTTGAACGACACACCTGCCGAGTTGGAATTGGTGCGCAAGGCGGCCATTGATGATGGCGGCGCCGTGGATGCGGTGGTTTGTGAACATTGGGAAAAAGGCGGCGAAGGTGCCATTGACCTGGCCAATGCAGTCATCAAGGCTTGCGAAATGAAATCCGATTTCAAGTTTCTCTATCCGCTTGAAGATTCGATCAAGACCAAAATAGAAACCATAGCCCGTGAAGTCTACGGTGCGGCTGGTGTGGAATACTCCCCGGAAGCTGAGGAGCGCATCGCAGATTACACACGCCTTGGTTTTGGCAAGCTGCCCATCTGCATGGCCAAAACCCATTTGAGCCTTTCACATGATGCCGCTCTGAAAGGGGTTCCTAAAGGCTTCATCATCCCCATCCGCGACGTGCGCGCATCGGTTGGGGCCGGCTTCCTCTATCCACTTCTGGGAACCATGTCCACCATGCCTGGGTTGCCCACCCGCCCCATCTTCATGGAAATCGACATTGAGCCCGAAACCGGCAGAATTATCGGATTGAGTTAGGAAACCGTAGGGGTGGGTCCGTGACCCACCCTTTTTCTATCCATTCACCTTCAAGAATTCCAACAACTCCTTGTGGAACACCTCCGGAGCATCAAAATTGACCGCATGCAGCGCTTCAGGCACAATGACCAACTTACACTTGGGTTCGACTTTTGCCCAAGCGGGCATCGCCTTGCGGATGTTGCCGGTGCGATCCTTGTCGCCTACCATAAGCAACAAGGGTTTATTAATTTTGTAACCTGGTTCATAATGCAGACAGGTTGAGCCTGCCATCAATGTGCGAATGAATTCAGCCTTGCTGTGTAAAGCCATCGAACGCCGCAGAAATTCTTGAGACTCTTTTGATCTGGCTGTCGCCTTTAGCGACTGATCGATCAAAGATTTTGCTGAATAAAGGTTGAGGATGCCCTCTGCATGGTCCACCATCCATTTTTCAAGTCTGGTCAATTTTTGAAA
>PNNU01000177.1 GCA_013824385.1 Anaerolinea sp. | reverse complement strand
CCGTTAAACAACAATTACAATGTATGATATACCATGATTAAAAATAATTGGGAGGTTGTCAATGTATGAAAAACATTATGAACCTTTATTACCACGCGCTAAATTTCTTTTTCGTCTTTTCTCTCATTTACTGACCGGGGCAGGTATCTTGGCTTTCTCTTTAGGCATTGGAGTAGTCGGGTACCATGGATATGAACATTTATCCTGGTTGGATTCACTGTTAAATGCTTCCATGATCCTTGGTGGGATGGGACCAGTCAATGTCATCCAATCTGATGGAGGCAAATGGTTTGCATCCTTCTATGCATTATTCTCAGGGATGATATTCCTGGGAGTGTTCGGCATAATTATTGCACCGGTAATCCATCGGTTATTGCATCTCATGCATCTGGATGAAAAAGTGCCATCTGTGTAATGAGGATAAATAAGGGACAGTAAAAATTGCGTATAGAAGACATAACAAAGCTGTGGGTCGAAATCGGGGTTATTCCTTATATAATAAGCTATGGTACCCTGTTCGCGTGAGGAGGAAATATGGGCAAACGTATTTGGCTGTTATTAGTCATCATTATTCTAACCCTTTCAACGGGTTGTGAATTTAATATTGTTGGTACTTCTCAAGAAACCCCGTCTGGCCCTTCTCTTGATGAAATATCTACCCTTTCAGCACTCTCCACTCAAGCTTATGCGACTCCGACTCTCGAACTTCCTGATCTTCCAACATTCACCTCTAATGTTGATTTAAATGAATTGGGGGAGGGCGGTGAGGAACCCACCAAAACCCCAATGGCGGGTAGTATTAAAATCACAGCAATAACTCAAAGGTCACCTGGAGTGGCTCAGGTTACATGGGAGGCATCAGGTGATTTTCCATCAGGGTTCAAAATTGTTATCACCGATCAACAATCTAAGCCAACATTTCCAGAAAACATATACACTTCAGTGTATAGTTCCACCGCACGTGCTGGCGTGATCAATTATGATCCTGATCGAATTTATTATGTGCGTGTTTGCCGGTATATGATTGATTCCTGTGATATTTATAGCGATCTGGGCATTTTTGCATTTGCTCCTCCCACAGCTACTCCAAAGCCAACCAAGACGTCAGCAGCAGTTATTGTAAATGGGACTTCGATCACTTATGATCCAACCTTGGTCATTACCTTAATGAAGGGTGGTTCGAACGGTAAGGCCTACATGGAATGGACGGACAAAAGCACGAGTGCCAAGGGATATAAGATCGTATATTCCACGACTTCACAAACTCCCACTTTCGGTGTGGATTCCTATTTTTATATTTCTGATCCAACCGCGCGTTCAGCTTATGTGGATGGCAGCAGTGGCGCCAAGTATTATTACCGCATTTGTCGGTATACGGGTACTGCATGCAGTTCATATTCCGCGGTTTACACATTCACATTCCCTATTTATACGATCACAAGTACACCTACGATCTCAAGTACCGTCGACAGTTCAACAATCACCATTTCAACCATTACCGATACAGCCACGGGCGTTGCTCAGGTTGATTGGACGGCCACCGGCACTTTCACCAATGGATTTAAGATTCTTTACTCAATAACAACTGCTTTACCCACCTTGTCAGATAGTGTGACCGTGGTTAGTGATGGGTCACTTCGTTTGGGAAACATCAACGGCGATCCTTCAGGTACATACCATGTCAGGGTCTGTAAATATACTGGCAGTTCGTGTTCGGTTTACTCACCAGTGGTCGATTTCACCTTCGCAGCGGACCCGGCTGTTATCACTATCACTGGCCTCAATGAAAACAGTACCGCAGGCAGCATCAATTTGGTTTGGACCGCAACTGGCACTTTTACCAACGGTTTTAAAGTGTTGTATTCAACCAGCCAGGCTACCCCGACTTATGAAAATGCTTCAATATTAACAGTTGCCAGCGGCGGCACCAGAACAGCCACTGTTGTCGGTACAGAGAACACACACTATTACTTGAGGGTTTGCAAATTTACTGGCACCGGCTGCGGCGTTTATTCCAATATTGTGGAATTTACTACTGCAACCTCTGGAATCACACTGACAAAAGATGGAGCAATTGCTGATAAATACGATTGGGTAGTTTCAGGTGACAATGCAGATGGGTATATCATATTCTGGGCATCAGGTACTATCATGCCTGTTTGGACATCAGGGTTATCCACCCAACAGGCAACAATCGTTCCAACAGATAGGACAATCACACTTACAACACCTCTTACAACAGGCCATTATATTTTGCGGCTATGTATTTATAGTGCTGCTAGCGGTGGGTCTTGTACTGCCTATTCAAACACCGTTGAAGTGGATATTTCCTAGTTTTACGTTATTACTAATATTAGCCTGCCTCTTGGCAGGCTTTTTTTACTCACCATTGACAATCTAAGTATTAATAAAATCCATTGTATTGGTGGTTATAATATTTTTATTGACCGTTTCCTTTTGAAAGGAGGAGTAATGAAAAAAGTATTAACCGGTCTATTTGTTCTAGTTTTTGTAATGGGTATGGTTCTATTAAACATACCTCAAATTGTCAAAGCCGAAATGAGTTCACCTTTTGCGCCAGGTAGTTGGCAATTTCCTGCAACAGTAACTGGCAAGGTGGTAACAGTGACTAAGGATGGAGCTCCCTCATATCTTGAACTATTTACTGATGGAATTAAGATTTCGGCACCCGCCCTCATCTGTCACCAGTTTGATGCCGCTGGTCATAATTGGGTTGCAGAGATCAGACAATTGGTGGACAATTCATGGGTCAAAATAAAGACCACAACAAAATTGGATAGCACAACAGGAGAAAGTGCTTTTATGGCGTGCGCGCAGGCAAAAAAAGCCGGAATTTATGCTTTGTTTGCCTATTATCATGTTGCAGTAGCTGAAGACGTCGATCCTGGCAATGAAGATACTTTTGAAAATTCTGACAAGTGGACTCGCGGCACTGTAACACAATTGGATTTGCTCAATAATCCGGCACCTGAATGGCTTGACCTTTATTCCAATGGTATTAAAGTTACCAGCATTGGCGAGATCTGTCATCCATTTCCCACAGAAGTTAAAAACATGGTTGCAGAGATCCGCGAATTAAAATCAGGTGTTTGGACGAAAATCAAAACATATTATAAATATATACCTCCTATTGATGGTATTTACATGGCTTGCGCAAAAGCTCCAGAAGCTGGAACTTATGCCCTTTTTGGATATATTTCAAAGTAATAAATTTCAGGAATAAAGGTTTATCTGAAAGGCTACTTTCATTGAAAATATGAAAATAGCCTTTTTGGTTAAACTGTTGCGCCGTAACGGTGGTTGGCAAGCGGAATCACGTTGATGACAGGTTCCTCGTAGGGATGTGCTAAACGCACTGCCTGGATGGCTTCAGCCAGGAATTCTTCTCGGCAATTAATCTCAACCTTGTATTCCGTACCCAGCGTAAGTTTGCCAATCTCTCCAAAAGCCGGATTAGCGCCTTCCAGGGGTCGATAGCTGCCTTGTACCTGATAGATGGTGGAACAATGATCATAGAGGCCAACTTCGCCTGCGTGAGCTGCAGCCAGTACTTCGAGTATTTCATCCACATTTTCTTCGGGACAAAAGATTTCCAATTTGAAAAAAGGACTGTAATTCATTAAATCTTCTTTCATTTACTAAAATCCACCGATTATGAAACCAAGCAATGCAAACAGAAAACCGCCGGCCATGCCCAATAGGGGACGGAAACGCCCATACCATTTGGCCACGACGTTGCCTGAGTTTCTGCGACTGCCAATGATGGCCAGCACAGCTCCACCGATGAGTGCAAGCAGGGGAGGTAGCGGCAGGGTTGGCAAGCCGGGTTGAAGTAGAAAACCAGCTACCAAACCTAAAATGGACCCCAGTGGTGCAGAAATTAAAACTCCCAATGGACGTTTTACTGCCAGTCCCACCATCAGTCCGATTACCAAACCGCCGGGAATCGCCAGCCATTTATTACCAGTGGCTGAAGAAAAATATCCAATCAAGAAGCTGGAAAACGCGATAGACACAGCTTCTGAAGCAGTTCGCGCAAAGAAGGTGCCCACCCCAAGAGCGCCAATACCCATGCCGGCAGCTTTCAAGCCTTCTTTCAACTGATCATTGATTGGTGCAGCATCAAATGCGTCGCGGATTTGTTCAGGCGTTGTGTCAGCCCTCTGAGCGGCTACTGGTGGGGTAATGTTCCTTGCTGGAGTGTTAATTGTAGTGACCGTTACCGGGGGTACGATCGGCAAGTCAATCGGAGCGCCGCAGGCGAGACAGCGATTAGTTCCGGGCGGATTGCTGGCCCCGCAGTATTTACAAGTGAGAGAAGCATTTGGCATGTATTTTCTCTTTCCATCCACCAACGGATAATGGGTCTAGTGAGCATTATTATATCAATTCATGAGACAGTGGTTTATGTATTCGGCCCCAATTATTTCTTTCAATGACATATCCATTGGAGCAACAGGGTTTATTCCCCCATGGACATATATTATTAGTGAAAATGACTTGAGCAAAGACAAGTTATTGAAAAGAGAAAGTTGTGATACCCAATTTCAAGCATTTGAAACGGTGGATGGTTAATGTTTCTCCAGATTTCTCAGCGGACGAAGGAAGAGTGCGCCAAAACTAATGACTGCAGAAAGGGTTCCGCCAACAATGAATACCGCTTGGATTCCAAACTTTTCTCCCATTGGTCCAGCGATGAGCAAGCCGAGTGGTCCTGCTAGACCAAAGATCATGTTCAACAATGAAAATGCTCTCCCCTGCATCTCATTAGGGATGACCGTTTGCAGAAGCGCCATCATCGGGGCGTTGCCGGTGGAGAAAGTGAAACCGCTGAGCCACCACCAGAAAACCGCCAACCAGAACAGCGGGGCGGGAGCCAGGGCAGTGAGGGCAACCGTGCCGCACGAAATACCAAAGGAGATCATCACGATCAATGCCCGGCGGGTTTTGAACTTCCAAAGACCGATGAACAACCCGCCCAGTAACATCCCTATGCCAGCCAACCCTTCCATTATTGCCACTTGAGTGACCCCACCGCCAAAGTGATCCATTACCAGCAACGGAGTGAGGGCAAATGTGGGCATGATCGTTAACACTACCAGGCCGGTGATGGCATAAAGCGTCAGAAGACCGGGGTTGCTGCGGATGGTACGCACACCCTCTCGCAGATCTTGCAGCATGGTTTTGGCCTTGTCGCCCTGCGGAATTTTGGGTTGTGGAATTTTGAAAAATAACAGAGGCACAATCCCCAGTACAGCAGTGGCCACATCAATCATCAACGCTCCCTGGATCGGAAAAGCCGCCAGCGCCAGGGCTCCCAGCGGTGCAGCAGCAATGGCCATTACGCCTTGCAAGGTCTGGTTCATGCCGGCTGCCCGGTCCAACCAGTCGCTCGGTACCAGGTTCATGGTACTGGCAGCAGAAGCCGGGTGTTGAAAGGCTTGCATTGTTGCTCTTACAAACATGAGTGAGTAGATATGCCAAAGCTGAATGCTGTCGGTGGCAAACAACCCCACCAGGATGAGCATACTTACAGCAGTGATCACATCAGTGACGATCATTATCATCCGCCGGCTCAGACGATCGGCGAGGACGCCGCCCAGTGGGCTGAACAACGCGGAAGGCAGCATGGCCATGATGGCGGCTGTTGCCAGAGCTGTGGGCGAACCGGTCTCCTGGGTGATCCACCAGACCAACACAAACTGGGTCAAAGCGCTGCCCACCAAAGACAACGCCTGGCCTGACCAGACGGTAAAAAAGCGTGGTTTCCAGTTTTGGTTGAGTGGTTGTGTCGTCGTCATGTTCTGGGACTCCTGCCGGCAATTATAACTTCTATATGGCTCGGGTGTGATTCTGGGATTTGACCGGAATTATTGATTGTTTTCTTAGAAACCTGATTATAGATTGTTCGTATATAATCTGGTTGATTCAAGGAGATTAAATGATCACTGCACACGCACTCACTAAAACATTTAAAACAGACAAGAAAAAACCGCCCTTTACCGCGGTGGATAACCTCAATCTGGATATCAAAGAAGGGGAAGTTTTTGGCATTCTCGGCCCCAACGGAGCAGGAAAAACCACCACGGTGCGTATGCTCACCAGCTTGATTGGCATCAGTTCCGGCACGGCAGTTGTAAATGGTTTTCAGGTAGGCAAACAAGATCAGCAGATTCGTCAATCGGTTGGCATTCTCACCGAGACCCCTGGCATGTACGAGCGCCTGAGCGCCGAAAAGAACCTGTCCATTTATGCCAATCTCTACGGTGTCGCAGATGTCAAGGGAACTGTGGAAAAATACCTGCGTATGCTGGGTTTGTGGGATAGACGTATGGATGAAGCCGGCGGTTTCTCAAAAGGAATGCGACAGAAACTGGCTATTGCCCGTGCTTTACTGCATGAGCCAAAATTACTTTTCCTGGATGAGCCCACCAGCGGGCTGGATCCTGAAGCCTCTCATTTGGTGCGCGATTTCATTGAGGAATTAAAAGCCTCCGGACGTACTATTGTCCTCTGTACACATAATTTAGATGAGGCAGACCGCTTATGCGACCGTATTGCCATCTTTAAAACCCGGTTGATCGCCCTGGATACCCCCGAAAACCTCAGAAAGCGTCTCTATGGAAGGCGGGTGGCTTTTCACCTCGCTCGTGTTGAGGATAAGTACAAAAAGATGATTGCCGATTTCTCCTTTGTGAAAAATGTTCAGCAGATGGATAACAGCCTTCTGGTTGGGTTGGACCATCCTGAAGAGGAGAACCCGATCATTCTACGCAAACTCGTTGAAGCAGGTGCAGACATCCAGTTTGTGGGTGAGCTGCGCCATTCACTTGAAGATATTTACCTGCGCATGATCCACGCGGAGGAGGAATAGGCCATGTTTAAATTTTCACGCGTACGAACGATCATCGATAAAGAATGGGCAGAGGTCTTTAAGAACCGGGTTGTGCTTTTTACCATTGTTCTTCTGCCTCTCATCTTCACTCTTCTCCCCTTGGGCATGCTTTACTTCTTTGGACACAATGCTGCCATGCAGGGCGGCGAT
>PNNU01000176.1 GCA_013824385.1 Anaerolinea sp. | reverse complement strand
TTATTGGGTATTTATATTTATTGGCGAATGGTGATTTATCCCGATCAGGAACTCGGCTATGGCATGGCCAATGTTCCATACTTGTTCTCCAATTTTCTAAAAGCACCGGCAGATACTCTGGTTACCTTCTTTCAAACGATTTACAGCGATTTTCGATTCTTAATGGTTGGCATTTGGACAGATCGCATAATTCCAACTGTCATTGAAATTAAGAGTCTTACCTTTTGGTTGTCTCTGGTTATTGGTGTTGGCGTCACTTATGTGCTGCATTATTTCTTTCATAAAGATGAAGCTCAGGACGGAATTCAGCTTAAAGGGAAAGAAATTTGTCGCAACGTTGTTTTGTCATTGGCGATATTTTTCTTTGGCTTGTTCCCGATTTGGAGCAGTCTACGACAAGTGACCAAAGGTAAATGGGCAGATCGATTTGACATCCCCGTAATGTTTGGGGTGGTGATCCTTCTGATAACGTTGATCTTTATTGTGGTCAAGAGTATTAAGACGCGTAATATTTTATTAATCCTGATTACGGGCCTTTCGATCAGTTATCAGATTCAAATTTCAAATGATTATCGCAAAGATTTTAACCGTCAAAAGGCATTTTATACACAGTTGTCTTGGCGTATTCCCAGCCTGGAACCTGGTACAACCATTTTCTCGCCGGGGATTCCTGCAGGCAAAGAAGCGGATTATTCTTTTTCAATGGGAATCAATATGTTGTTCAATTCGGGGACTCTTGATCCGTCCCTTGATTACTGGTTTACCACTCCCAGATATTTTGTACCTTCTGATTTGGTCGCTGACCCAACCATCAAGATTGAGGATGGTTTGCGCATTTTTAATTTCAAAGGTACAGCTTCAAAAGCAGTGAGTATCTATATGCCTGACGATGGTTGTTTGTGGGTGATTGATCACTATTATGCAATATACCCTGAAAAGATCAATCAATTGTATTATTATGGCGAGCTTACCAACCAAGATTTAATCGGCGAAACTGGGCCGCAATCAAATCACCTTTCAAAAATAATTGATACCGATCCTCAGAATACCTGGTGTTATTTTTTTGAAAAAGGGGATTTAGCGCAAAGCAAAGGTAAGTACCAAGAAGCTGTGCAATATTATGAACAGGCTGCGGCGGACAACTTAACTCCGCTTGAAGCCATCGAGTATATGCCTTTTATAAAGGCTTATGCCAAGTTGGGACGAATTGATGAGGCGCTTGCTCTCACCACCGCATCCTTTAAAAGAGAAACGCTTTCTTACCAATCCATTTGTCAGGTGTGGCATGATGTGTTGGAAGAAAACCCATCAATTCTACCGTCCAGTGTGGAATCGGTATATAATCCCAATATCTGTCAAAATATGGAACCTTGATGCCGACAAAAATGCAACCATTTCTTTCTATCATATTCCCTGCTCACAATGAAGAAAAGAGGCTTCCTGAGACTCTTCTTCAAGTGACCGAGTTTATCCAATCTCAAAACTACCTGATCGAAATAGTTATTGCCGAAAACGCCAGCTCAGATCGCACTTTGGAAATTGCGCGTGAATATGCCAGTCAACATGAAAACGTGTTGGTGTTGCATGAAGAACGTCCAGGCAAAGGGTTGGCTGTGAAACAAGGTATGCTGGCCGCATCTGGTGAGTATCGGTTTTTTTGTGATGTAGATTTTTCCATGCCGATTACAGAAATTCCAAAATTTCTTCCCCCCAATCTTATTGACGTGGATATAGCCATCGCTTCAAGAGAAGCGAAAGGTGCCATCCGGTATGGGGAGCCTTTCTATCGGCATATTATTGGCAGGATGTTTAACATGATGGTATGGATTCTGGCCTTACCTGGAATTAATGACACACAATGCGGTTTTAAATGTTTTTCTGCTGAAGTCTCTCAAAAACTCTTTCCTTTGCAATCCATCCACGGTTGGTCATTTGATGTAGAAATTTTGGCAATTGCCAGGCAATTAGGATATAAGATCGTTGAAGTGGCTGTTCCCTGGTACTACCAACCACAAAGCAAAGTGAATGTGGTTAAAGATTTCTTGCGAACTTTCGTGGAATTGTTCAAAGTACGTAAAATCATCCGTACACGCTCATATGAGAAGCAGGTTTGATCCGTCTGAAATTCCCCAAGCTCCAAACCTGAGCTTTGAACGCGATTTATGGTCAAATACGATTCAATATGTTGCGGGGATTGACGAAGCTGGCCGGGGGGCGTGGGCTGGACCCGTTTATGCGGCAGCCGTAATTTTTCCGAATGATCCAAACATCGAAATATATTTGGCAGGCGTGCAAGATTCCAAGCAGGTGTCACCTCAAAAACGGACCCAACTTGCGGTAATCATCAGGCAATTCGCATTGGCATGGGCTGTTGCATACGCGGATGCTCGTGAAATTGATGAATTGGGAATTTTGCCAGCCAACAGACTGGCCATGATGCGAGCAGTAAACGCATTGACAATTCCACCTGAACATCTGCTGATTGATGCCATGTTTTTATCAGATATGGATCTGGGGCAGACCTCTTTGATCAAAGGGGACCAACGCAGTCTCAGCATAGCAGCCGCTTCCATCCTGGCAAAAACCGAAAGGGATGCCTGGATGATCGCAGCACATGATCAATATCCAGCTTACCGGTTTGATTTGCACAAAGGCTATGGCACTAAAACTCATCAACAGGGATTAGCCCGTGATGGCATTTGTGATCTGCATCGTAAATCTTACAAACCAATCATTAACCTAATCAATACATAAAAAAAGCGTGAAGGGGCTCCTTCACGCTTTTTTGGTTACTCTTTTAACTTACTATACTTTATTCTTGCCTACCCGGTACACAATCCATTTTGTAAGTTCGTCTACAATTGCCGGGATGAATACCAAAGGTAGCATCCATGACCATTCATTCCACCCGATTGGTGATGTTTGGAAGACTGGATTCAAAAATGGCACGTACACGACTGCCATTAACAAAACCAGAGAGATTAAAACCGCATAGTTCATCCATTTGTTTGAAAATATGCCAATTTTGAATATGGAATACCGTTCTGAACGGGCAGTGAATGCTCTGAGTAATTCAGACACGGCCAGTGTAAGAAACGCCATGGTTTCGGCCAGAGGCAAACGTAATTCCAGAGACAATCCAGTTTGGGTTAAACCGATCCAAAATGCAAGAAGAACAATACTTGTTTTGGCGATAGTCTGAACAAACACACCAATCAGCATCTGTTTATTGATAATAGGTTCTTTAGTCGGGCGAGGTTTCTGATCCATGATATCAGGGTCGCCTTTTTCGGTTCCCAGGGCTAATGCAGGCGCGCCGTCTGAGATCAAATTCAACCAGAGCAGTTGAACTGGCACCAGGGGTGAGAGTTGTTCAGTCGTCAACTCAGGAAAGATTAATTTACCAAAGGCAGTAGGCAAGAAAATAATTAATATTTCTGCCATGTTACAAGAGACAAGGAAGTAAACAAATTTTCTGATGTTTGCATAAATGATGCGACCTTGTTCGACAGCAGAAACAATACTGACATAATTGTCGTCAGTGAGCACCATATCGGCAGTGTCTTTAGCTACATCCGTGCCGGTAATGCCCATAGAGATGCCTATGTCAGCCTGTTTGATGGCGGGGGCATCATTGACGCCATCACCGGTCATGGCGACCACTTCGCCATTAGCTTGCAGGGCGTTGACAATACGCATTTTGTGTTCAGGCGATACCCGGGCGAACACATCCGTTTCTTCCACTTCTTTGATCAACTGTTTATCATCGATTTCGTCCAGTTGAGCGCCGGTAAGCACTTTATGACCGGGGCGTAGCAACCCGATGCTTTCAGCAATGGCGCGGGCAGTGTTGGGGTAATCACCGGTGATCATCAGAGTGCGGATGCCTGCTTTAGCAGCCGTCAGCAGTGCAGGTTTTACTTCAGGCCTGGCGGGGTCGATCATACCGATCAAACCGGCAAAAACCAGGTCTTTTTCAAGTTCAACGCTGTTCAATTCTGAAGGGGTATCATTTACCAGCCTAAAAGCCACACCAATCACCCGCAGGGCGTCTTTGGTCATGGCGTCGTTGGCATCCAATATTTGCTTTCTAGCGGCTTCATCCATAGAGTGGGTTGATTTATTGTCCATGGATTGCATCTGGGTGCAGAGGTTCATAACGATATCAGGAGCGCCTTTGACGGCAACCACCTGCATGTTTTTGTAAGTTGAATCAACGAATGGTGATATATCATCCAGTCGAGGGTTGTTAATGGCGTGTATGGTAATCATGCGTTTGCGTTCTGAGTCAAATGGAATCTCATTTTGACGGGGATATGCGTTGCTAAGTTCCTTGGTTCCCGCACCGGCTTTGTAGGCGGCTACTAAAATGGAACCTTCAGTGGGGTCGCCTATCATGCGATATTCAGTTTCATCATCCAAGTTTGTTTCTTCAAGCAATGCATCATTATTGAGCGCGCCCACCCATAAAGCGGATTTAACTGCAGGGAATTGATCAAGATTGACTTTTTTACCATCCACCATGAAGTCGCCGCGTGGGGCATACCCCTGGCCGGTGACCTCCACGAATTGCCCGTCCACCCAGAGACGGGTGACAGTCATTTCATTTTGAGTCAATGTGCCTGTTTTATCTGAGCAGATGATGGTTGTTGAGCCTAATGTTTCAACCGACGACAAGCGACGGATGAGCGCGTGGCGCTTGATCATTTCTTGCATACCCAGCGCAAGGCTGATGGTCACAATGGCGGGCAGGCCTTCTGGTACGGCGGCGATGGCCAGGCTGACAGCGATCATGAAGAGTTCCAACGGATTGCCGCCTTCAAGAATGCCGACACCAAAGACGATGGCACAAACCACCAGGCAAGCCCAACCCAGGGTCTTGCCCAGTTGATCCAGGCGTTTCTGAAGCGGTGTTTCTTCTTCGTTGACCGATTGCAGCATGTTGGCAATCAGACCCAGTTGGGTGTGCATGCCTGTGCTGGTGACCACGCCGTGTCCGCGGCCATACGAAATGACAGTGCCCATGTAAACAGTGTTCTTGCGGTCGCCTAGAGAAGATTTTACTTCGAGAGTAAGATTGGCGTTCTTTTGCACCGGCACAGATTCACCGGTGAGGGCAGCTTCTTCAACGCGCATATTGACTGCTTCAATCAAGCGCAGGTCAGCAGGGACGAAATTGCCGGCTTCCAAAAAGACTATATCGCCAGGTACCAATTGAATGGAAGGAACGGAAATGCGTTTTCCATCTCTCATGACCTGGGCATCTGGAGCAGCCATCTTTTTTAAGGCTGCCAATGCTTCTTCCGCTCGAGATTCCTGGATGACACCCAGAACAGCGTTTAATATCACAATCAGAAGAATTGCTCCTGAATCCACCCATTCTCCAAGGATCATAGAGATGACTGAGGCCACGATGAGCAATATGATCACAAAGGATTTTAATTGTGCAAAAACGAGTTGCAGAAAAGTCGCTCTGGGTTTTTCTCGAAGCTGATTAAGCCCATGAAGCTGCTGTCGTTTTTCCACTTCGGCGGTGGTCAACCCCTTAACTGAGGTGGTATCCAGTTGGTTTAAAACCTCATCCGCACTTAATGCATGCCAGGTAACCGAAAGTTCTTCCGCCGTCGTTAAAGCGGCATCTTGTTTCTTTGCAATCATTTGTTGTGCTCCTGTACTAAAAAAATGAAAATTGCTACGGGGCAATTACTGTGCCGGGTAATATCTGGGAATTCTTCGGGATTACGACAATCCCATCCCTGACCACCCATTGAGGACCATCCATCTCGGTTCCTCGTGGGAATGGACGAATAATTACACCGGTGCCCAAACGTGCATTTTTGTCGATGATGGCTCCTTCAATGGAGCAATCAGATCCAATATGAAGAGGGAGTTTCTTGCCTTCGGCTGCCCAATCCCGTTCATAATAATCGTTTCCCATTAAGATACAATCTTTGATTTTCACTCCGCTGCAGATCTGACTTCTTAAACCAATTACGGAATGGATGATGTTGGCATTTTCAATGCGGCATCCTTCAGACAGCAGGGTGTCTTCCATGACACTGTTCGTGATCACCGAACCCGGCAGAAAACGCGGATGGCTGTAGATGGGGTTCGAAGGGTCGAAGAAATTAAAAGGTGGATTCGGCATGGTCAAGGCCAGGTTGGTATCGTAGAACGTGCGAATGGTTCCAATATCTTCCCAGAAACCCTCAAAATCGTATCCGTAAACAGAATGCGTATTAATGGCAGATGGGATTACTTCTCCGCCAAAATCATCATCTATGTTTGTTTCGAGCAGATCAATAAGCACATCAGTTTTGAAGAGATAGATCCCCATGGAACCCAGATAAGGTTTTTCGGGATCATCCCGGCTCATTGCGTATTCCAAAGTCTTGGGGTCTTTTGGTTTTTCGAAGAAATCAGTTATTTTATTAGATGAATCCCTTTTTAAAATACCAAAGCGGGGAGCGTCATCTTTGCTCACGGGTTGAACTGCCACAGTGATATCCGCGTTGAGGTCAAAGTGGAAATTTGCCATCCTGGCAAAATCCATGCGGTAGAGATGGTCGCCAGCCAGGATCAAAACATATTTCGCCCTGGAGGAACGAATCTCAGGCAATTGTTTACGCACGGCATCCGCTGTCCCTTGATACCAGGCCATGTTACCCATGGTTTGTTCCGCAGCCCAAATTTGAACCCAACCTTGATGAAAAGCATCGAAGTTATAAGTACGGACAATATGGCGGTGCAGTGAGATGGAATTGAATTGGGTAAGAACGCCAATTCTGAGGATGCCTGAATTAATGCAATTGCTAATGGGAATATCGATCAAACGATATTTACCAGCCATTGGTACTGCCGGTTTGGAACGTTGCTGTGTTAATGGAAAAAGTCTAGAACCGCGCCCACCGCCTAAAATGACCGCCAAGATGTCATCTACATTCGCCATTCTGCACCTTTCTCAATATTTGGTAAGGATTTCAGTCATCATATTCTCTAACTAAAGATTCCTATAAGAATACAATAAGTGAAATGTATAGTCAATCCATTTTAATCGGTTCTAACAGAAATCTGATAACCAATTGTTGCAGATATTCAG
>PNNU01000175.1 GCA_013824385.1 Anaerolinea sp. | reverse complement strand
TGAAAACGTATCCAATGATGGAGTTGAAGAGAAAGCCATTAACTCACTGGATGTCATGCTGCAAAAATCAGCGGACCTCTTTGATCTTGAAAAAGCATTACCCAGGTTTGGCGATGATATGCCAACATTCTTTGAGCTTCTGGGAGAATTCCTGGAGCACATTAAAACCTCAATTAGCGATATGGAAAAAGCACTCCTGAATAATGATGCAAAGAAAATCCATTTTCTCGCCCACAGCATCAAGGGCGCCTCAAGTAATTTTGAAGCAAAAACTATTTCAGCCCCGGCGTTAAAACTTGAAACTCTTACCTCGGATGGAACACTTACGGGAAGTTACCCATTGATTGCCGAAATCAAACGCCAGGTACCTTTGGTTGAAGTCTTTTACCTCAACAATAAAGACTTGTAGAAGAAAACAGAGGATGGCTTCAATAGCCATCCTTTTTGTTAATCTTTTGCCTATTACAGTTCGATTCAAGAAATAGCAAATCGCTAATCCCCTTTTTGAAGCAGTATCTTTGTAGCGCGAGTGTTTTCTTCAATGGCAATCACCACGTTAAATAATTCTCCGGCTGAAAAAGTTAACAACCCGCAAACCAATCCGACCAGGAAAATGAAAACCCCCGTGATAATTCCAAGTACCAACCCTGAAGCCGGAAAGACATTCTGCAGTCCAAACTGAAGCAAAGAAACATGTGAATCTGATAAAGCTAATGGCAATACTATAGCACTAATCAAACCAACAAATAATTCTAAACCCCCGATTATTTTTAACAACAACCCTATGATACGCAATCCACGATATTTTTTTTGCATTGACCCTCCATTTGAAGAGATATTACACCGGATTTTCAATTAAACCATTTTTGGGAATTAAATGTCAAATGCCCGGGTGAGGGGGGCACCCGAGCATCTGACAATGCCTATTTTAACATGAAATCGAAAAATTAATCAATAGTTATTTCAAAGTTTATACAAAAAATAGATGGAATGTCATATTCGATATGACACATTACATATTACTTCTCAAAATTGCTTGCATGATTATTACAGGCTTCCGTATAATAGTGTTAATAATTCATTACTCGTTGAAATTGAATATGCACAATCCGAAGGCCCTTTTAGTCGTGATTGGAGTCTAGATTTGAAGAAAATCGAACCGATAATAGTTACCGTAAATGAACGCAAAAAAAATATTCCTATTGAAATCGAAGAAGACCATCAGGTTTTAATCGCAGCCATGGCCGATGTTTCTATGGCTCTTAATAGTAGTCTTCATCCAGATGATGTTCTCGACAAGATACTGGAAAACCTCGCAAAAGTGGTTGCCTATAAAACCGCCAATATTATGTTGATTGAAGGCAACAAAGCTAGAATCGTGAGATCCAAGGGATACGAAATTTTGGGCACCAAAGAGTTAATGATGTCAAAAGTCTTTAGTGTCAATGAAATTAGCAACTTTTCGCAAATGGTTTCTTACAAACAACCCATTTTGTCTTATTATCCACATCTGGAACAAGACTGGCATTTACTTGCTGAATCTGAGTGGATCAAATCACATATTGCATCACCCATCATTTCTGATGATGAAGTGATTGGTTTTTTGAATTGTGACAGTGATGTTGCAGGTTTCTTTAATAAAACCCAAACCTACGCCATGCAAATTTTCGCCAGCCAGGCAGGGCTTGCCATTCGTAATGCTAAATTGTTTGATGCTTCAACCAGACTGGGAAAAAAACTAAGATCCATCAATGACCTTACTCACCAGGTGCTTGAAGCGACAACCCTGAAACAAATCTTTGATATGCTGCCAGAAAAACTCATGGAGTTGTTGGAAGGTTCCAATGTCTACATCTCAAAATGGGATGAAAACACTCAAACCGTTACTGGATGGGCTGCTACAGGGAATTTAAAAGACGAATACATCGTCGGAAAATCCGATCCTGATGATCGCACCCTGACCAAAGAAATCTTGGATACTCAGCATTCAACATTGATTGAAAACCTTGATAAAACCCGTTTAATGGAAAAGAAATTCCATGGTTTATATCTTGAAAAAACTCTCTTTTGCCTGCCATTAATTGCAGAAGGTATGAAATTTGGCGCGATCATAGTTGGATATTCAAGCGCTGACCTTGTTACAGAAGACATACGATCATTGGGTGAATATGCAGCTATGCAAATTTCTACTGCCATCTGCAAAATTCATATGCTTGAGCAAGAGCGCATCCAATCCAGCCAATTAATCCACGCCAATGCCTTGATTGAATCTTTAAGTCATGTATCAACCGCGATAAAAAGCGGCGTGGATACTAACAATGTCATGTACACCATAGGTATGGAACTTGAATTGATAAAAATTCACAGTCTGGTGGCCTTAAGGGTTGGTGAAACAGATAACATGACACTTACCTATTCTTCTGTCCAGACCAAATTAGCTTCCTTTGTTAAAAACATAAGCAAACTAAAAATTAATGAAATCATCACCACGATTGATTCTTTACCCTTATTCCGTGAGGTCATTGATTCTCAACAAGCCGAGTATGTGGAGCACCCCGAAGAAGTTCTAATTCAAATCATGCCGTCTGTTTTTAAACCCGCCTTTACAAAATTGGTCGAAGCATTGGTCATTAATAAAGAAACTAAATGCATTCTTGTGCCGCTGGTGATCGAAAAAAAGTCGATTGGAATTTTGAGCTTGTGGGGAGAAAGCCTTCAAAAAATTGACATTCAGGCTGCCAGTATATTTGGCGGACAGGTTGCTATTGCCATTGAAAACGCCAATTTGCTGCAAGAAGTTCAACGGTTGGCCATCACTGATGAATTGACAAACGTACTCAACCGCCGTGGATTCGATGAGGTAGCCAATCGCGAGTTTGGCGCGGCGAAACGCTACTCACGACCTCTCTCTTTGATCATGCTGGATATTGACCGATTTAAAGCAATTAATGATGTTTACGGCCATCCGATAGGAGACGAGATCCTGATTGAAATTGCCGCGCGAGCCCGCACAAAAATCAGAGAGACGGATTATATTTCAAGGTACGGCGGTGAAGAATTCTTGATTCTGCTGACAGAACAAAAACCGGATAATGCCAAAACGGTTGCCGAGCGCATACGAAAATCTGTTGCAGAACAGCCATTTAACACTTCTGTTGGTAAAATCACTGTTACTATTAGCATCGGCGTTACTGGAGCGAATTCTCAAATTTCCTCAATCAGTATGATGATTAAAACAGTAGATAAAGCCCTTTATAAATCTAAAGAGAATGGACGAAATCGTGTGACGATGATCGACAAGATATAATGTGAATAATATGCCTGACAGCCTCATCGATGAACAAAAAAACACTCAAATGGATGACAAAGTAGCTTTCTGGGCTGAGTCTCTGCAATCTTCGATCCTGGTCATTTCTGAAAACGAAGAGGTTTTATATTCCAACGCGGCCTGTGCACGTGATTTTCACATACTTAAAAATGAATTTGTTATTTTTGAAAAGCAAAAAGGTGCGATTAACCGCATTAGAAAACTAAAAGATCCAGTCGCCAAAGACAACTGGATTAAAGTGTCATCCCTGCTGGATCTTGAATACATGGGTGTTAAAGCGCATCTCGTGATCCTTGAGAAATCTTCCACACGTCCTGCTGAAGAAGATACTACAAACAAAACCGATTTTGAACCCTTGCTGAGCATCATGCCCGGAGTGGTTTACCGTTGCGATAATGACGAAAACCGCATCATGCATTTCTTAAGTGAGGGTTGCTATCAACTAACGGGTTACCCTGTTGAAAGTTTTCTAAACAAAAAAGATTTCCCCTATGCAAAAATAATCCATTCCGAAGATTATTGGCGAACATGGAAAGAAATTCAAACAGCCCTGGCCGAGAATCGTCCTTATCGCATCAGCTACCGCATTAAACATGCCAGCGGTGAATTTCGAACCGTTCAAGAACAAGGGAAGGGAGTATTCAATCACTCGGGTAAGGTGGTCGCTCTTGAGGGGTGGATCATTGATGTCTCGGACCAGAAGAAAGTGGAAGATGCTCTGATAGAAAGCGAAACTCATTACCGCAACCTGGTGGAGATTTCTCCGGATGGTGTTGTTCTGGTAGATACTGAAGGCCGGATTCTTTTTTCAAATCAGCAATTGGCCGTGCTGCTTGGGGTCGAGAGCAACCGCTTTCTGATCGGTAAAAGTGTCCTGGATTTCGTGGCACCAATTGCCAGACAAAGTGTTGAGGCAGCAGTTTCAGGAAAATTCTCGGGGAATTCCATTCATAGAAGCAGTTATCAGATTCAAAAACTTAATGGAGAAATTATTCCGACCGAAGCAAACGTTAGAGCCCTTCGTGATAAAGATGGCACTGCTGTCGCTTACATCGGTATTATTCGTGACATCAGCGATCGTGAAGAAACAACCCAGGCTCTCAAAAATAGTGAAGCACGTTATCGAGCCATAGTTGAAGACAACCCCGAAATGATCGTCCGTTTCAAACCCAACGGCGTGATTACTTTTGTGAATCAGGCATTTTGTTTATACCTTCAATTAACTTCCGCACAATTGGTTGGTGAAAAAATAACCAACAGCCCATCCGATGAGTTCAACAAAATCGCTGAGCGCCAACTGGCCTATCTAAACCCGGATATGGCGCCTGAAATAAACGAATATTGTGTAATGGAAAAGCCTGCGGACCAATCTTGGTACCGTTGGAAAACCCAACCCATCAGAAATGATGAGGGGCATTTCATCGAATATCAATCTGTGGGTGAAGATATCACCATTGAAAAGAAGTCCGAACAAGCAAATTTTCAATCAGAACAACATTTACGCACATTAATGGAATCCATCAAACTGATTGCCATTATTACGGATATCAAAGGAAATATTACTTTCTGCAACAGCCATTTTCTCGAAAAAACCGGCTGGCAAAAAGAAGATGCCATGGGCAAGAACTGGTATGAGCATTTTGTTCCGTTGGATTCTGCCGGCCAATTGATGGAAGAGCTGATTGAACAAGCTCAACAAGGTGAAATTCCGCAGCGTAATGAAAACATGATTCTCACCCGCTCAGGTGAACAAATCATGATCTCATGGAACAATACTCTTCTTAAAGATGAAACGGGCAATGTGACTGCCATCGCCAGCATTGGCGAGGATATTACTGAAAAGTATTACAACGAAAAAGCGCAAGAGATCATCTATAAAATTGCCCAATCCACCATCACCTCCAGAAACATGGATGAGCTGTTCCAATCCATCCATACCGTTCTTCTTGAATTGATGGCTGCCGAAAACTTCTTCATCGCTTTATATGATTCTGAAGCAGATCTGATCACCTTCCCTTATTTTGTAGATCAGTACGACGCCACCCCTGACCCTCGTAAACCAGGCAGAGGATTAACCGAATATGTTCTGCGCTCAGGCAAACCCGTACTTACCAATCCTGAGTTGTTTGATGGTCTTGAGATCAGAGGTGATGTGGTAAGTGTTGGCACCCCATCAGTAGATTGGATCGGCATTCCCCTGCTGATAGAAAACCACACAATCGGTGTGATGGCGGTTCAATCTTATTCAGATGGAATTCGTTTCAAAAAACGCGACGAGCAAATGCTAACTTTTGTGTCTGCCCAGGTTGCCATCGCAATTGAGCGAAAAAGGGCTGAACAAGCGCTGCGCACAAGCACTAAACGCAATGAACTTCTCATTCAAGCCTCAACGGATTGTATTTTTCTCGAATCGCTTTCTGGTGAGATTCTCGAATGTAATACAGTGGCTGAAAAGTTGTATGGATATACTCGTGAAGAACTTCTCAGCATGAATGTCTCTGATCTGGCCACCCGCGAATTTACGGCAGATAAACCGGATTATGTTACCTGGCAGATCGAACAAGGCGGCCACTTTTCCAACATTCCCAATGTAAAAAAAGACGGCGTCATCTTTCCTGTAGAGATCAGCACCAAGATCACCGACATTGAAGGGACGAGGTTTGCCGTGGCTTACGTGCGTGATATTACCGAGAGAAAGAAAGCCGAAAACGCTATTCTTGAAAGTGAGGCCAAATTTAAGGCTTTGGCCCAAACTGCAGCAGCCGGTATTTTTATTAATAGGGATGATCAATTCTTGTATGTCAACCCGATGTGGTGCGAAATCACTGGGCTGACCGAACCTGAACTGTTGAATACCAGTTTGTGGAGTGTTATCAATCATGGTGAAGGCGGCCTGGTAAGGCAAAAATATACTGATTTGTTGCGCACTGAATCAGGTATGATCCGGTTTGAGACCTCCTTCCACGCCAATTCTGGCGAACTAAAATGGTTGGATATCACCGCCGGTTTCATTGATTATCAAGGCGAAAAAGCCACCATTGGCACCGCTATTGACATCACTTTCCGCAAACAGCGTGAACACGACCTTGAAGTGGTCGCCAGGATCAGCGAAGCCTTGCGCACAGATCTTACCCGCGAACATGTGCGCACCACCATTCTGACGCAATTGATGGAATCTTTAGCCATTGACGGCGCCATGATCTCCACCATGGAAGAGTTTGAAGACCTTCCCAATCTGTTACGCGCCATAGGATGCTGGGAAAGTGTTGATAATCGCAAATTAAAAATCAACGAAGGCTTGAGCGGATATATCATCAGCACTCACAAACCTTATGAGAATTTCAACGCCCAGCGTGATGCCTATTTTGCTTTTCCAGAACTTTTAACCGACCTGATCACCCTGGCAGGGGTGCCGCTTGTAGCCAAGGGCGAAACCTTCGGCTCCATTATTATTGGCTCCAGCCGGGTGATGACCGAGAACGAAATACGTCTGCTTAAAACCATTGGTGATCTGGCCGCAAACGCCATTCACCGTTCTGACCTTTATGAACAAACCAGCGTTCAAGCCACCGAGCTTAAACGCGCCTATGATGCCACCCTTGAGGGCTGGGCGCATGCACTGGAACTTCGCGATAAAGAAACCCAGGGTCATTCGCTGCGCATCGCCAACATGACTCTTGAATTAGCCAAACGCATGGGTATTGAAGAAGAAAACCTGGATAATATCCGCCGCGGGGGCTTGCTTCACGACATCGGAAAAATGGGCGTGCCTGATACCATTTTGCTAAAA
>PNNU01000174.1 GCA_013824385.1 Anaerolinea sp. | reverse complement strand
TGGAAGCAGCCAGACTTTCAGGCAACAAACCCGGCTTCCTGTTTTCATCCACCAATAAGGTGTACGGTGGCATGGAAAATGTGCGCGTAGTCGAAAAAGAAACCTGTTACGATTATGCTGATCTTCCTGAAGGCGCTTCAGAAGAACAATTATTAGATTTTCATTCTCCCTATGGATGTTCCAAAGGCAGCGGAGATCAATACGTTCGTGATTATGCCCGAATTTATGAACTGCCTACAGTTGTGTTTCGCCAGTCTTGTATTTATGGTATCAGGCAATTTGGGGTGGAAGACCAGGGGTGGGTGGCGTGGTTTGTGATAGCGGCCCTCACCGGAAAACCGATTTTCATTTATGGAGATGGAAAACAAGTCAGAGATATTTTGTTTGTCGAAGATCTTTGTGATGCCTATGATGCCGCTTTCCAGCGACTTCCGCAGATTGGCGGGCAGATCTTCAATATTGGCGGCGGACGCAAAAATACCATTTCCATATGGATGGAGTTCAAGCCCATACTTGAAAAACTTTTGGGAAAGACAATTGAAACCACTAATGGAGATTGGCGTCCTGGTGATCAGCCAGTATTCATCTCGGATATCCGTAAAGCCAACAAGCTGTTGAACTGGAATCCCAAAGTGGGTGCGGAAGAGGGCATAAGCCGGTTGTTCACCTGGGTCAAAGAAAACAAAGACCTCTTCTAATCTGTATGAAGATACTCATCGTTCTGACTTACTATCGTCCTCATATCAGCGGATTGACCATCTATGCCGAGCGATTAGCAAAAGCTTTTGTTGAACGCGGGCATGAGGTAACCGTCTTAACTTCAGGTTTTAAAAAAGATCTTCCCAATGAAGAAGTCAAAGATGGCATCAGAATTGTCAGAGTACCGGTTCTGTTTAAGTTGAGTAAAGGTGTGATCATGCCAACCTTTGGTATGAGAGCAAACAAGTTAGTCCGCGAAACCGATGTAATCCAGCTTCACCTGCCGCAATTTGACGCCGCAGGTATATCATTAAGAGGCAGGCTGTTCAAGAAACCTACAGTGATCACATACCATTGTGATCTACTGATGCCTCCTGGGCTTTTTAATCGTTTTGCCAATTTAGGTGTGTCGATTATGAATCAACTCACCGGCATTTTTACCCACAAGATCGTTACTTACACTAAAGACTATGCGGAGAACTCTCCCTATTTGCGGCAGTACTTGAATAAACTCAAGATTATTCCTCCGCCTGTAGTGTTGCCGGGTGTGACGGATGAAGCCATCCAGGATTTTGCAAAGCAGCACAACCCGCAGGATTGCCATCCGGTGATTGGAATGGCAACCCGTTTCGCCACTGAAAAAGGAGTTGAGATACTTCTAAACGCTTTACCTGAAGTCATCAAGGAATTCCCCAATGCCGTTGTCCAATTTGTGGGAACCTATCAAAATGTGTTCAGTGAAGGCGCCTATTTTGAACGATTAAGACCTGCGATAGAGAAATTTCAGGCCAGCGGAAATTGGCAGTTTCTGGGAGAACTAAATCCTGAACAAATGGCCATGTACTATCCCAATCTGGATGTTTTAACTGTCCCAAGCCTTAATTCGACTGAAGCATTTGGATTGGTCCAGATCGAAGCAATGATGAACGGCATCCCTTGCGTTACTTCCAGTTTACCCGGTGTGCGGCAGCCGGTGAAGCTCCACGATATGGGGGCGATCTTCCCCATCGGAGATTCACCGGCTTTAGCGCAAAGCTTACTTACTGTTTTAAAAAAGGGTAAAGAAAAGTTCGAAAACCATCTCGATTTTTCACGTTACCTGCCCGACAGCATTGCCCAGGCTTATGAAGAACTGTTTCAAGAGATCCGACAAACCCTTTAATCAATACGGAGTTTTCGACCGTGAACAATGCAAACGAACAGCCTGTTAATAATCGAATCAAAAAAACACTTCAACCGATAAAACTCAATTGGTTGTGGGATGTTTTAATCATCGTGGTGTTGTTGATCGGTGCATACTTCAGGTTCACGGGTCTTAATTGGGACACCAATTATCATCTACATCCTGATGAGCGGTTTTTGACCATGGTGGAAAGTGCCATTTCACCTGTGGAAAACCTGGGTCAGTATTTTGACACGGCCAACTCGAGCTTAAATCCCAATAACCGCGGATACACATTCTATGTTTATGGCACCTTACCGATTTTCATTGTGCGTTACATTGGTGAATTAACCGGACAGGTTGGTTATGACAGCATTAACCTGGTGGGAAGAGCTGTGTCGGGTGCATTTGACCTGGGAACCATTCTGTTCATCTATTTAATTGGCAAGAAACTCTACAAGAATTCAAAACTCGGATTACTGGCCGCATTATTTTCGGCCATGGCTGTCTTGCAAATTCAAATCTCACATTATTTCACGGTTGATAACGTCGCCAATTTCTTTGCTTACGCAGCCATTTATTTTGCAGTGAGCATCATAATGGCAGAGCCAAAACAGTCAGAACCAAAACTGGCAGTCGAACCTCTTGATGAAGAACAAGAACAACCCTCAAACATAGACTGGAAGCATTATTTCACAACAGGCGGACACATTGGCAAGTATGTCATGTTCGGCCTGTTTTTTGGAATGGCGTTGGCTTCAAAGGTCAGTATTTATGCATTGGCTTTTTTGCTACCTGTTGCGTCAATTGTCTATTTCTCAAAACTCTCCAAAGAATCCAGAAGCGCAGAAATAGGCATCATATTGCGGAACCTGGCTATTGCCGGGGTTTTGGCTTTAATTACTTTCAGGATCTTCCAACCATATGCGTTTATGGGGCCGGGATTCTTCGGTGTTGAAATTAACCAGGGTTGGATAGCGAGTCTCAAGGAATTAAAAGTCATCAGCAGCGGCGATGTGGACGTGCCTTATGCCCTGCAATGGGCACGCCGGCCAATTACTTTTGCAGTGACCAACCTGGTGCAATGGGGACTGGGTATTTCATTGGGTCTGCTGGGACTTTTTAGTTTTGTTTGGATGGGCTGGCGCTTGATCAAAGGGGATTGGCAAAAACATATCATCATCTGGGGATGGACGGCTTTCATCCTTGTCACACAATCGATCAATTGGGTGCGGAGTATGCGCTATCTGCTGTCTGTGTATCCTGCACTGTGTTTGATCTCAGCCTGGGCTATATTTAAGTTGTGGGAAAATGGCGCAGGTGCAGTGAAGAAGATCACTCCTTTCCAATTAAACTGGCGCAGAATTCTTGCAGTGGCTGCAGCAGTCATCACGGTCGGTGTAACCGCAGTCTGGGCGTATGCGTTCACATCCATTTACACGAGGCCAGTGACGCGCGTGGCTGCCAGTGAATGGATACTGCAAAATATATCCAGCGCGATAGAAATGCCAATCAGACTTGAAGATGGTTCTCAAATAAAGCAATTATTGGCTTATCAAAACACAGCCATCATCAATTCAACCCAACCGTATGTATATGGATTTACCGCGAACACAAATGGGGATGCGTCCAGTTTGACTCTGGAACATGTGATTTACAACATTCAAAACAACCCTTTGGCGACTGTTACTCCTGCAGTGATTTCTATGCAGGCAACCCTTCGTGATGAGAATGGCAATGTATCGACTGCGATTATTCAATCCAATTTTCAACAGGTTTCAGATGCTCGCGGTGATGCTGCAACGCTCGGCTTTTACCCCAAGATGCAGATTAAAAATGGCCAGAAATATGAACTGGTTATTTCAGTTATTGAACCTGAAATAAACTTGAAGTTGGACGGTGGTGTGTGGGTTACCACAACTGAAGGCACGACTGAAGCCAGACAGTACCTGCCGCCCCCCGCATTTCGGATTACATCAGACTATCCATTCAAAGAAAATTTCATCCCCCTCGCGAGCGGATCAGTTTCAAGCTTCAAGCTCAATCGGGTAGTTGATCTCATGAATACGGGCATCAATACAGAATTATCCGTGTTGATTACCGATCCTAACAACAATGACCAGGTTATCGGCAGGGGTGAGGTTGCGGCTGTTTTTGACCCGGAGGGTGATGCACGCGGAACTGAATATTGGATTAACCTGGACCATCCGGCAGCACTGGATGCGAGCAGGATGTATGTCTTGTCTATTGGAGTCAAAGATCAAGGCAGCGAACTGGCTATTTATAATGATACGCCGGCCATCGAATCCACCTGGGATGATGCACTGCCGCTCAGTGAGAATGGCTACAATCTGTTTGGCTACGAACTCGGATTGTTCGGTAATGTGCGCAATATGGAACTGTATTTCGATGATACCGAGACGAAGAAAGACTTACTTTATACCACTCTGGATCAATCTGATGCCATATTTATCAGTTCCAACCGGCAGTGGGGCACCACGACCCGCGTGCAAGAACGTTATCCACTGACAACGGAGTATTATCGCGCGTTGATCGGCTGCCCGGCGGAAAAAGACCTCTTATGGTGTTACCAGGTTGCCAAGCCTGGCATGTTCGCTGAAGAATTAGGTTTTAAACTGACTGCTGTTTTCCAGAACAATCCCAGCATTGCGGGGATTGAGATAAACGATCAATCCGCGGAAGAAGCCTTTACGGTTTATGACCATCCCAAGGTGTTGATCTTTGAAAAGACCGAGGATTATGATCCTTCCAAGATGCGTGCTATTTTGGACAAAGTGGATATTTCACTTGCAGTGCATAAATCTCCAGGTCAAGCCAGCCGCTTTTCTGGTAATTTAATGTTGGGTGAAACGACTGCCAAGATTCAACAGTCAGGCGGTACGTGGAGTGAACTCTTCCCGCCCAATTCGGTTATGAATACCCATTCGGGCGTGGCTGCAATAATTTGGTATTTGGTCATCACCCTGTTTGGTCTGATAGCTTACCCAATCGTCAGAATTTTATTCAAGGGCTTGCCTGATCGCGGATATCCTTTCAGCCGGCTGGCGGGAATGCTCATTGTGGCCTATTTCACCTGGCTGGCAGGTTCAACTTTCTTTACATTTTCACGTCTGACCATTGGCGCTGTACTGCTGATTTTGGTCGTGACCAGCGGATTTTTAGCTTACAAGCAGCGGCACGAATTGGCGGTCGAGTGGCATACCAAAAAGAAATACTTCCTGACTGTTGAATGCGTCATGCTGGTATTGTTCCTTGTGAGCCTTGGAATTCGTTACGGAAATCCGGACCTCTGGCATCCATGGAAGGGTGGAGAGAAGCCCATGGACCTCTCCTACTTCACCGCTGTGCTGAAGAGTACCGTATTTCCTCCGTACGATCCGTGGTATGCAGGTGGATATATCAATTATTACTATTATGGATTCGTGCTGGTCGCGGTGCCTGTCAAATTGTTGGGCATTGCACCTGCAATTGCTTATAACCTGATCATTCCAACGTTGTTTGGTTTGACGGGTCTGGGGGCGTTCAGCATTGGCTGGAATTTATTCGCAAAGAAGATTTTGCATGAGGACGAAGATCCGGATGCAATCAGGGCAAACAGATTTCGCAGCACTCTGGCAGGATTAGTCTCCGTCTTTACCATATTAGTAATGGGAAATCTGGGCACCATTCGCATGATCTGGCAGGGATTGCAGCGGATTGTTGCACCCGGCGGTGTGATTGATCATGCCAATATTATTAACCGTTTCTTGTGGTTCTTCCAGGGATTGGGCAAGTTTTTCACCGGCGCCAGGCTGCCGTACGGCATCGGGGATTGGTACTGGATCCCATCCCGTGCGCTGCCGAATGAACCCATTACTGAGTTTCCTTTTTTTACCTTTACTTATGCTGACTTGCACGCCCACCTTATAGCACTGCCGGTTACCATTTTAATCATCGGATGGGGGTTGGGACTGCTGCTCAATAAATGGAATTGGAAATCAGACACCGGGATCAAACCCTGGGTGAGTGCTGTTATGAGCCTGACCTTCGGCGGATTGGCGATCGGTTTTCTGCGAGCCGCCAATACCTGGGATTTTCCGACCTATTTGCTTTTGAGCTGTCTGGTCATCACCTATACCATTATTCGCTACGCTGAAATCGCTGAAAAATTTTTACCTGGCAAGCCGTTGTGGGTAGGAAAAATAGTTTTTGTTGCAGGAATCATTGGATTGCTGATAGGCCTTACAACCTTATTCTATCTACCGTTCACCAAGAATTTTGGTACGGATTATGGAAGTATCAGTCTTTGGACCACGGATCATTCCCCGTTATCATCCTATTTGGTGCATTGGGGAGTACAGTTATTCATTTTAATCAGTTGGTTTGTCTGGGAAACACGTGAATGGCTGGCTTCAACCCCGGTTTCATCGCTCAAGAAACTGCGGCCTTATGTGGGTATGCTGCAAATCGTAATCGTACTATTTGGTTTGGTATTAATTTTGCTTACCATACTGGGTGTACAGATTGGCTGGCTGGCTGGTTTGCTTGGCGCCTGGGCATTGATATTACTATTCCGACAAGGGCAACCCGACACCAAGCGTATGGTACTGTTTATCACCGGAACTGCGCTGGTGCTAACTCTGTTTGTTGAGATGTTTGTGTTAACGGGGGATATTGGCCGCATGAACACGGTATTCAAGTTTTATTACCAGGCCTGGACTTTCTTTGGCCTGGCAGCCGCAGCGGCGTTGATCTGGTTAATCCCGGCGGTGACCACACGATGGCGCACAGGTGTTTCAACCATCTGGCAAATTGCGTGTATATTATTATTCTTTGGAGCGGCTTTATATCCGATTACCGCTGCAACTGACAAGATCAGGGATCGTATTTCGGTCGAAGCTCCACACAGTTTGAATGGAATAGAATTTATGGCTACTTCCTGGTACGGTGATCAGGGGGTAACTCTGGATCTGAATCAGGATTATCAAGGTATCTTGTGGATGCAGCAAAACGTGGCGGGATCGCCCATAATCGTGGAAGCGAACACAGTTGAATACCGCTGGGGCAACCGTTATACCATTTATACAGGTCTGCCTGGTGTAATGGGCTGGAACTGGCATCAACGGCAACAGCGCGGATTTATTGACTACAACGGTATTGCCAACCGGTTGAATGACATCATCAGTTTTTACACGACCACAGATTTTCAAACCGCTATGGACTTTTTGAATCGATATCATGTGAGTTACATCATCCTTGGACAAATGGAACGGG
>PNNU01000173.1 GCA_013824385.1 Anaerolinea sp. | reverse complement strand
CAGTGGTTTATTTTATGGTTTTTCGCATTGATACTTAAAGATTAAATCGTTATCCGCAGTAGTCGATTCCCCGGTAACTCCGTCTTTGATAAACAGTTCGCCTTTTGTATATTCATCAGTAGGGAAGACCCCCAATGCGAAACCGGATAAGTCTTGACCTTCTGCGGGTAAGATCTCAATTGTGATTGCCGATCCCTTCAACCCGATCACATCCGGGATGTCTATACTGTACCATTCATTATTCGAAATCTCGGCCGGTGAAAATGAAATAGTACCAAGTAGATCTCCTGAACCTGTCCGTAAATTCAAGATGGCTTGAGCACCATTTTCCACATTACTGTTGATTGGCCAAATATCAATCCGTGTAATAGTTTGACAATCCACGATGATGTTTTGATTCAAAGCGGAGCCTTTTGCAAGGCTTGCCGGGATAAAGGTTTCAGGCCCCCAATTCTTATAGTAAGGCAATTTGCATGGTTTTTGCGTAATTAATGATTCTCCGCATACAACGTGAAAATCCAGGAATAGTGTGCTGATTGAAGCGAGATAGATGACTGCTATCAGCACCACAAAGAAACTTCTCATTACTTTTATGGGTTTCACAAACAAAAACGGCAGTAGCAATAGCAGAATAAACGGAATAAAGTATCTTCCTTGTATTCCAATTATGGTGGGTGAACTTAATGGGGTGTTGGCTACAAACAAAAGTACAAAAATTACAAGAAAATTGATGACACCAGTAAGCCAGAAGATTATTTTTTGCTTGCGTGTCAAGAGATTTGGATTATTCTCAATAAATAAGACAACTATAATGGCGACCGGATACAAGAAATAAACAAGTGTTGGAAGACGCCAATAGCCGTATCCCGAAACACCGATAGCCTCTCGCAGGAAGGGAAGGATATTTTTGTAAATCGTCAGTGCCATTGACTTTATAAAGACTTGTGGCGTCTGAAATAATGACCAGAATTGTGGAGTGGAATCACTGGCCATGTTGAGTTGATTGATGGTAACCTGTGATCCGATATAACTCCACCCCAGGGAAAAAGCCAACCCAATAAAGCAGGCTGACAACAAGAAAACAACATCTTTTTTCTTCAGAAAGCTTTTATTAGGTAGGGCAAAGAGTAAAAATAATAAGAATATGTAATTGGGTTTTAACGTACAAACGGCAAGGATTAGCGCACAGGTAATGATGAGCTGCTTTCTCGTAATTAATTGTCCAGAATGATTGATCAGGTACAGAATCCAGGCAATAAAAAGAAAACATACTCCAAAAATGATGGGATCAGGAGAAACAGAAGAAGCCAGAATCAAAGACATGGGGGCAATGGCGATCACTCCTAGCACCCACTTGCCGAAGGGGATTATTTTCAAAGCCAGATATACCAATAAGCAATACATAATCAGGTATGAAAAACGGAGGGCATAATAAATAAAAACGATTGGAAGATCGAGCACCAATCCCGTGATCCGCATGATTAGTGCCTGGATGATGAATAAGGTCGGAAAATAAATCGCCCGCGTTTTGTAATTACTCAGGCTATCTTCATCACGATTTTTCCAATTGATTTTGTCTTTTACCTGGTCAATCCAGGTAGGAGCATCCACCGGCCATAGATTGACGTCTTGTCGATAAGAATCGGATATGAAAACCGAAGGATAATTCTTGCCTTCACCTAGAAAGGAATTGGGCATCACATGACCCATTGACATTTCGAAGATCCTTGCTACATAAGTTTCTTCATCATAGTTAGCCCCGGTCGGAGTGATCAAAATGAGAGCAATACCGAAGATAAATATGAATAGTGGAAAAAAGACCTCTGGGTGAAAAAGACTATTCTTCCTTTTAGGTGATTGCATTATCTGTCACTTTCGATTCAAAATGTTGATGTATATCCAACATGAAATAGATGCATGGATTTTGTGCAAAAACTTTTGCACGGTTGTTGCATAGCGAGAAGCTACCATATATTCTTCGTTATATTGTGCCTTGGAATTTGAGCTGGTAATGGAAGTTGGGTAAATGCGAAATTTTGCCAAGTATTGGTTAATGAATTTTAATTTATAATGCCGGGTTACACGCAGCCAGTAGTCATAATCCATGGCGTTGCGAAACTCACCATCAAAAAAACCAATCGAGTGGATTAACTCAGTCCGCCAAAAGGTGGAAGGTTGCGAAACATAATCCAGAATCATTAGCCATTTATCAATCCCTAACTTGAGCCAAAAATTTTTATAAATTTTTATCAGGGGGCGAGTCTCCACCCCGTTTTCATCCATATTGAGACATTTTCCTGTGAGGATTTGAGTATCAGGGTGGTCAGTAAAATACTTCCCCACAGTCAACAAAGTGTTTGGAGTATAGATATCATCAGAATTTAGGTAAGCAACGACAACCCCCGTTGCCAGCCTCAAACCCTTATTGATCGCATCCACCTGTCCCCTATCGGTTTCGCTGGTCCACGTCAGCAAATCGTTATATCTCTTCAAAATATCCAGCGTGCCATCTGTGGAGCCACCGTCACAAACGATGACTTCCAAATTTGGATAGTTTTGGGAAAGAACACTTTGAATTGTCTCTTCGATGAATCTGACTTGATTTAATGTTGGAATGATAACTGAGATTTTTGGGAACATATTCTCTCGATGTAAATGATATTGGTAAATTATAAGTGATATTCTGCAGCACGGAATTTAATAAAAAGGTCAATTTATTTAACTCAAAAAAATGACAAAATTGATTAAGAATATGGCTGGGAAATTAACAATAATCGTGTTCAAAGACCGCTTACAAACATATTACAATCTGCCGCAAGTACCAATCAGAGCATAAAGAAAACTGTATAATGTTATGTGAAAAGATATTTTTTTGTCATTGGATATTATTATTTTTGAGTTTCTTCCTATTTTATTTGCTCTTTTGGGGGCTTTGGTGAGGATTTATGGTTAAAGAAATTCAACATTGTCGAATTTGTGGAGGAGATAATCTTAAGCCGATTATCAACCTCGGTTTTCAAGCTCTCACGGGGATTTTTCCACCTTCTGTCGATCTGCCGATCACATCTGGACCGCTTGAACTTGTCCGTTGCGATGATGAGCATAATTCCGACTCATGTGGATTGCTCCAATTACGGCATTCCTATGACCGTGACGAAATGTACGGCCTGAATTATGGCTATCGGTCCGGATTAAACCAATCCATGCTGGCACACTTAAAAAGTATCGTAATAAAAATACAAGAAATAGCCAAGCTTAATCCAGGCGATCACATCCTGGATATTGGCAGCAACGATGGATCCCTTTTGTCTTTTTATGATGACCGTCCAGATATAAAGCTGATTGGTATTGATCCGACCGGCATTAAGTTCAAAAATTATTACCAACCCCGCATTCAATTGATCCCCGAATTCTTCTCCGCTGCGGAAATTCAAAAACACTTTGGCGCTCAGAAAATGCGGGTAATTACTTCCATTTCAATGTTTTATGACCTCGAACAACCCCTTCAATTTGTCAAAGAAATTGAAGGCGCTCTCGCGGACGATGGCATCTGGGTGCTAGAACAGAGTTACATGCCCACTATGCTTGAGGTAACCGCCTACGACACCATTTGCCACGAACATTTGGAATATTATAGTATGAAGCAAATCAAGTGGATGGCAGACAAGGTTGGATTAAAAATAATTTCAGCCACTTTGAATGACACAAACGGCGGCAGTTTCTGTCTTGTCCTGGCCAAGAAAAACTCATCTTACCCTGAAGCATTTGCTGAAATTCAGGCTTTATTCGATAAAGAAAGAATAATGGAGCTCAACACTGCCACTCCTTATCTATCCTTCACCCAACATGTAAAAGAACATAAAGGAAGTTTGCTAAATTTCTTTGCCCAGGCTCACAAAGACGGCAAAAAAGTGCTGGGGTATGGCGCCTCAACCAAAGGGAATGTAATTCTGCAAAATTGCGGTCTGACCGTCAAAGACCTGCCTTTTATCGCTGAAGTAAACACCGACAAGTTCGGCTGTTTTACTCCTGGTACTCATATTCCCATTATTTCAGAAGTACAGGCTCGAGATATGCTGCCGGACTATTTCTTTGTGCTGCCATGGCACTTTAGAAAAGGTATTGTAGAACGAGAGCAGAATTTTCTGAAAAGGGGCGGTGTGCTTGTCTTTCCACTGCCTGAAATCGAATTGGTTTCACTATCCACGGTTAACAGGATATGAAAAGCGCTGTCGTTATTGGGTCAAGCGGACAGGACGGTTATTACCTGGCACGCAGCCTGGAACAAGACGAATTCATTGTAACCCGGGTCGATCAAGGCATAATAAACCCTGCTGATTTTTACAAATCGAATGAACCATTTGATATTAGCCGACTCGATCATGCAGATATGCTAATAAAAAATCTTCAGCCTGATGAAATTTACCATTTGGCTGCTTTTCATCAATCCGCTCAAGATGATTATATTGAGTCTCTAGAAACACTTCAAAAAAGCATCCAGGTGCACGAAGTTACCCTGTTTAATATATTAAGTTCAATCACTAAATTCTCCCCAAAAACCAGGGTTTTTTATGCAGCTTCTTCATTGATTTTTGGAGAGCCGCAATCCGAGATTCAAACCGAAGAAACACCGATTAATCCTGTCACACTTTATGGCATCACCAAAGCATCAGGTTTATACCTATGCAGAAAATTTCGAAAAGAGCATGGGGTTTTCGCCTCTTGTGGAATTCTATACAACCATGAATCCCCAAGACGGCAGAAGAGTTTTCTGTCGAAAAAAATCGTTATTGGGGTTGAGAATGCGTTGAAAGATAAGAACTCAGTGCTTGAGTTGGGTAACTTAAGTGCCTTTGCAGATTGGGGGTATGCCCCGGATTATGTTGAAGCTATGAGATTAATCCTGCATCTTGAAGTGCCGGATGATTTTATCGTATCTACTGGAGTCAAACATTCGGTTAAGGATTTTGTCGTTTCAGCTTTTCAAACTGCAGGGTTGGATTGGCAAACCCACGTCAAGGAATCATCGGGCATCATTAAAAGATCCACAACTCCGCTTATCGGTGATTCAAATAAACTACGAAAATTGACTGGGTGGAAACCCAGTGTGAATTTTGAGCAAATGGTAAAGATACTCGTTGAAAAAGGAACAGATTTTGGAAAAAATGATTGATTTTAAAGTCCTCGTTTTTATACCCACTTATAACGAATGTGAAAATATAGAAAAATTGATCAATCAACTTGATCAACTGGAATTGGGTTTCGATTTACTTTTTGTGGATGACAACTCCCCTGATAAAACGGGGGATTTGTTGGATACTATTGCCTCTCAAAGAAATAACCTCTTTGTTATCCACCGGCCAAAAAAACTGGGCATTGGCAGCGCTCATGTTGATGGCATTGATTGGGCATACAAAAATGGTTATCAAGTGTTAATCACCATGGATAGTGATTTTTCTCATTCACCTACTCACATATTTAAATTGTTAGAACATGCAGATACCTCAGATGTCGTTCTTGGTTCCCGTTATTTACAAGAAGATAGCTTGATTGAATGGAATTTCCAACGAAAATTTCTGACCCACATGGGACATTTTTTAACAAAACTACTTCTGGGCATGCGTTATGATGCAACGGGAGCCTTCAGGCTTTATCGGCTTGATAAAATACCGAATAAATGCTTCCATAGTGAAAAATCGCTGGGTTATTCCTTTTTCTTTGAAAGTCTGTTTCTTTTATACAAGAATCACTACAAAGTCACCGAAGTGGCAATCGATTTGCCAGCCCGTACCTATGGCACCTCTAAAATGAAATTTAGCGATGCGCTGAATAGTTTAATCTTGCTCGCCGAATTGGTTTTATTAAACATTTTTAGACCGAAGACCTTTTTTATTGATCGAACTGATAAAGAAATCATCAAGAATAATTCCATCCATGATAACCAGGGATGGGATGATTATTGGAACAAAGAACACTCAGTCAATAATTGGTTTTATGATCGTATTGCTGAATTTTTTAGGCATTTTCTTATTCGGCCTTATTTGAACAAATATATAAGAAAGCATTTTTCGAAAGGACAAACTCTGATCCACGCTGGCTGCGGAAGCGGCCAGGTCGATTTTGACATTACGAATGAGTATCCAGTTATAGCCGTTGATATTTCGATTAATGCTCTTGAAATTTACCGGAGCAATCATTCACAAATTGAGAAAGTGCTGCAGAATGACATTCGTAACATGGATTTCGATGCCGGGACTATAGGCGGTATCTATTCACTGGGGGTGATGGAACATTTTTCTGCAATAGAAATTGTGAAAATATTGCAAGAATTCAATCGGGTTCTCAAGCCTAGTGGGAAAGCTGTCATTTTTTGGCCGCCTAAATTTAGCGCAAGCGTTGTTTTTCTAAATTCCTGGCATTTTCTTTTAAACAAGGTTTTTAATAAGAACGTTCGGCTTCATCCGTATGAAGTATCATTATTGGCATCAAAAGATGAAATCATGTCATATACTACTCAAAGCGGTTTCACTCTTGTTGATTATCATTTTGGGATCAATGATTTATTTACCCAGGTGGTAATTGTTCTACAAAAAAATATTAGCTAATTCTGGAATAATTAATGAATATAACCCTTAACAAACTGATTGCGAAAATTGTCAGCGAAAAATATTTAAATATTCTGTTTTCTATTTTTTTTGGTTGGACAATGACATTATTACTCAAAGCCAAAGTCTTCCCTTTTTTATTATTTAGTAAGATTTTTGATGGCGATAATCTTTTTTTGCAGAATGCATTACTCATTTGCTATTTTGTGATTTTTGTTGGTATCTACATTTTAGGTAATTGGGTATTACAGCGGCTTATCTCCCTCACAAAACCCTTATGGATCAAATTTACGCCACAAGTTCAAAAAGAACAATCAGAAAAAATACTGTTTGTCGCCTTGATTACTATTGCTATAGGAGTTTTGGTTATTTTCGTCATTAACAATTTATTTATCCGCTTTGACACTAACAACTGGCAATTAAAAGGCTTGAATATTATCCCCGCAGAAGAACCAATTGGCAATGATTTTCGAGTGGGTCTCTATTGGCCAGCTCAAAATCTGGTAAAAAGTGGATTCAAAGCCATTGGACCTGATGGAACATATCCCAGCATTTACCCCCCACT
>PNNU01000172.1 GCA_013824385.1 Anaerolinea sp. | reverse complement strand
CTTCCGCACTGGCGGCTGCCAAATCTGGATTTATAGTGGAGAGGCTTGAGCAAATCGAGTTTCTTGCACCTTTTAAATTCTACGGAAACAAATCCCGTACTATGGCATGGAAAGCTGGTGCAACCCGCGTTCAGGAAGGTTTAAGAGTCGATGTAACTCTTGAATCGGATACCGAACGGGTTACCGGCAAGGTTGACCACGTTCAACACTTCAAAGGCCAGGTTTATCTCACATTGAACGACATTGTGTCGCCTGCTAATGCTGTTCCTCCAAAATGGGGGAAAAACAAAGGGGTGACTGCTGCAGAGATCTATCAACTTTATTTTCACGGACCGTCCTTCCAGGTACTTGAAGCTGCACAACGTTCTGGTAGCACCGTTCTCGGTAGATTTAATAATAATCTGATTGATATCAACGCAGATGAACCCGGCTTGTTTACCACTCCATTGTTGATCGAACTTTGTTTCCAAACTGCAGGTCTTTGGGAGGCAGGTTCCACCGGTAATTTGGGATTACCTCATTCCATTGGTAAATTGCGCGTTTATCGGACAGCTTCTAAAAACGTCTCAATTTTTGCTGAGGTAAAACCTAAAGAAATCAATGGGCAATTGTATTTTGACGCAAGGGTTGTTGATTCAAAAGGGAATGTATATCTGGATCTAATTAATTACCGTACTTCTCCACAACTAGAAACACCTAATGATCGACACCTCGTACCGATGAAAAATTTGGTTTCTATTAATCAGGAATAAGTTCATTTCAGTAGATAAGGGATCCTTATTACCAAGTGAGTAAGGATCCCCCAATTATAAAAAATAATGATCAATTGGACTTTCGCTAAATTTACAGATTCTCTTCCTTTTAGGACCGCTCAACTCCTCGAGCGGTTTTTCAGCTATCAGGAAATTGAAGAATATCAGAAATTTAAAATTCAAAAACGACAAACTGAATGGTTTGCCAGTAGGTTGGCTGTCAAAAAACTCGTCCAACAGGTTATGGCTGCAAAAACAGTCTTCCCCTTAGCTTCAATCACCATTCATAAAAAAAATTCAGGTCTTCCATATATTGTTGTTGAGGGTTTGGGCAGGGTAGGTTGGCTTTCAATGAGCCATTCTCAACATGGGGTTTTGGCTGCATTTTCTCAAGATGATTCATTGCATTTTGGAGTGGATCTCGAATTCATTGAACCGAGATCCCTCGATCTATTTGTAGATTATTTCACCACTTCCGAGATTACCTGGATTTCCAACTCAGACCTGCATAACAAGGACCTTAATGCAAATCTTGTTTGGAGTGCCAAAGAGGCCTATTTGAAGGCTATTGGGTTAGGTCTGCATATGGATACCAGAAAAATAAATATCCACCCTTTTGGAGAAAAGCTCTCACCAAAAGGGTGGAATGCAATTAATTTTAGTGTTGAAGCAATCAACTTACTCAACTGGCAGATATTGTTTTCTCACTATCAAGAATATGTTTTAACGATCTGTCTGCCTGAAAGTCAAAGATCACAGCTCAATGAAGTAACAATGGTTACATTGATTGAATGATAGTCTGTCTTACAACCTTGGGGAATACTCTTTAATCGCAGGTGCGATTTGAATTCCTTGAGATTCGAGGATATTCAAACGATAGAGATAGGCAGCCCCATCTAGAATCTGCTTATTCACGTCTGCGGCTTTTCGATTTTCAGGAATCTCAAGGTAAGAACCACGCACCCAATCATTAAAGGCTCCCATGGAAGGTCCGCACCAGATTTGATAATCCATTTCACGGCCAGCCTCACCAATATTGGACCATCTTGAAGCCAGGCCCAGATACCAGCGAAAGACCAACGCCATTTTTGCTTTTGGATTCTTTTCTGCACGTTCAATTTGCTGCGGATCACGAACCGAAAAGAATTTCAAACACTCGCCCCAAACAGAATCCAGGGGTAGTTTAAAAATGGTTGTTTCAAGTTTTTCGCGTTCCATTACAGGGATGTCTTCCATCGATTCATATCGTGAATATATCTCATATAACTTCTGAGCGCGCATGGCAAACATAGTTCCGCGTTTCAGTACCTGCACTTTGACACCCATTTCAAACATATCACTGGCGGGCGCCATGGATACATCGGTCATTTCCATTTGAGCGAGAAGTTTCTTGGTATGTGTGGATGCACCGGATTCCAAGCAACCCTGGTTAATGGAGCCGGTAACGACATATGCTGCTCCCATCATGAAGGCAGCCAGCGCGGATTCAGGGGTGGCAATGCCGCCTGCGGCTCCAATCCGAACCGGTTGCGGGTAGTTTCTTTTCTCTTGCACCTGGTTTCGCAGCCTGATGATGGCAGGCAAAACGCTGACCAATGGACGATTATCGGTGTGCCCGCCTGAATCCGCTTCAACCGTAATATCGTCAGCCATGGGAACCAGACTGGCTAATTGAGATTGTTCAGGGGTGATTATTCCTTCTTCAAGCAGCGACTTTAATATGTCTTCTGAAGCGGGTTCAAGAAACTTGATGGCAACTTCTTTACGAGAAACCTTGGCAATGATCCGGTTGGTAATTTTCACGCTTCCATCAAGGTTCTGTGATAAACCCGACGCACGGTAGCGGACCAAATTCTTGGTAATGGTTAAATATGCAGAAGCTTCAATGGTTTGGATATTGTTTTTTAAAAATAGATCAACAGTTTGTTCTTCAAGCAATGGTTCAAATGGGCTATTTATAAGATTAATCAAATACGGTTTGTCAACCAATGCTTCTTTAATTTTTATAATCCCAGCTTCGATATTATTAGGCAGCAAACCACCAGCTCCAAATGATCCCATAAACCCTGCATTGCCCATGGCAATCACAAATTCGGTGGAAGAGATACCGTTGGCCATGGCTCCACCGTAAAGCGGATACTTAACGCCGTAGGTTTTTAGAAAAAAGGGATCTCCAAAAAATTCAGGCAGAAAAGGTTGGCAGGCTGACAAGACTTGCCATTCACTTGATTCAGAAGAAACGAGGTTCTCGATTGAAACATACAATTGATTATTCTGTTGTAAAAGAATAACTGGTTTTGAAAAGTCTCTAAGTATTTTTTCAAAAATTTCTTGGGTGAGTAGAACAAGTTCTTTTTTGCCATGCCCAAAAAAAGAATTGATGTCAGAAGGGGCTTTTCTGACGATTTCGATTATGTTGATTAATGAAGAAGCATTCACAGTTTCACCAATAATTTCCTTTTATTGATTAACCCAAAATTCAATTATTTGGTTCGCTATCTTTTATTAAAAAGGCAGAAATGAATACCAAATTTTTATTGTCTGTAAATTGGGTTCAAAACCCCTGCTTTAGGCAGGTCGTTTCAACACCAGTCGTTATAATAAAGGTATGGGATATCGAAAAACCGCACACTCAGTATATGACCTAAAATACCATATCGTATGGATAACGAAGTACCGAAAACCGATATTAAACGATGCCATCGGGTTGAGAGTATGAGAAGGTTGATCCAACAAACATGTGTAAGTTTGGATGTATACATCGAGAAGGGGCATGTCGCAAAAGATCATGTTCATCTGTTGGTATCAGTACCTCCAAATATTGCAGTAAGTGAATTGGTACAGAGATTGAAAGGGCGAAGTAGTCGGCTGATGTTGCAAGAGTTTGGTGAGTTGAAAAATGCATATTGGGGGCAGCGCCTATGGGCACGAGGGTATTTTGTTGCAAGTACAGGGAATGTGACGGATGCAATCATTGCTGAATATATTGAGAAGCAAGGTCAACAAGACCTCGAAGCTGGAGAGCAAGACTTCAGTGTGGAAGGATGATTATCTTAGAAAAAATTAGAGACACAATAGAACAAGAAGATACATATCGATACAGATAAATAATTACCGCAATTTATCTTAAGATTGATAAATTAATGTATCAAACCATACCGGATAAGACATACTGGATCAAAGGATTTCTAAAACTAAAGCCAAGAAAGTCATCTTGAAACTGGTATTGCAACAACACGATTTACCCTATAAAATAAGTGGCTTTTTTGGTGTTTTAAATTGCAATTTATTCCCTCCTTGTATAAATAAGTAGTAGCGTCAGTCAAGTGACTGACACACAATTCTTGTAGGAGCTGAGGTCGACGTTGCCCTCCTTAAGGCATAAGCCTCGTTATTTAGACTGTCGCCTCAGCGCTAAGAGGTCTCGAATAAGCAGGTTGCCGAACAAATCGACGTATGACTGACAAGGCTGAGAGACTCGTAGCTGTCTGAGGTCACCTCACTTCAATCTTTTTGTAGGAAGGTGTCTTATGATATTTTGTGGAATCGATGTAGCTAAACTCAAGCATGCTGGATCCTTGGTGGATGAGAAAGGTCAGGTCCTGAAAACTGCGTTCACCATAACCAATAATCGCTCTGGTTTTGACCTATTGCATAAAGAACTCCAAGGATAAGCTTTATAACCCATAATTCCAACTTTGGAATCTAATTGCTTACATATTATTGATTTCATTTTCCCTCTTTTTAGTTATGATGTTTTATTTAAGAAACAGGTAGAGTCTTTTTTAAAAATATTCCCACCCTCTCCCAAAATTCAGGATGTGACTCACAATCACTGTGTCCCCTATCTGGGACAACCCATAAGTGAGTTTTTTCACTATTGCTAGATTTTTCAAGTGCTTGTCCTTGGGTAAGTGGAACGGTAACATCTTTATCGCCATGTACCAGAAGAATATCTGCATCGGCTTTATGGATATTGTTGACCGGCGCAATTTTGTTGAAATCTATTCCAAAGCGAAATTTGATATATCTGAATAGGAACGTGGGAATAACCCGGGAAATTTTTCTTTTCTGAAATTCCAGGTTCATTACTTCAACCGGATGTGAAAGTGCACCCACAGTAATTACGCTTTTTACGTGGTGATTTGAACTAGCAGCATTAATAGCTGCTCCGCCACCAATCGATAAGCCAATAATGCCAAACTCGCTTGAAGAAACCAGACCTGATTGGGTGACATAATTGATTGCGGCGAGGGTATCCTCTGAAAAAGTACCCACTGTTGGGTGTTTTTCGGGTGAACTACTGCCGTGGTTGCGGGCATCAAACGCCAATAAGTTATACCCTAATGGATGTAAAAAAGAAATATACTGGAGCATCCGGGATAGATTGCGCCCCCAACCATGCACTAAAATAATAGTCGGTGCTTTTTGAGATCCAGGAATCCACCAACCATTGAGGCGAACGCCTTTTGAAAAGGGAATGTTTACATCATCGTATGAAATATCATATTTTGTTGGAGTTACACGATGGGATTCTATTCGATTATGGTACATACGTGCAATGAATAGATCCAGCATGATTACAAAGAAGGCTATGACGGCCAATATCAAAACAAAATATAACATACCTTATCTCCTTACACCAGAATGGCAATTTTATCTGATTCGTTTGGCACTTGAAAAGTAAAACCTTCGTGATGCAAAGTGCGATTTGTGTGCCATTGAGAAACCCCTGCGAGAATTAAAACCATATCGCTTTTTATGACTTTGATACTGAAAGCTCAAACCGCCTGCCTAAAGTTGATCATTTAATTATTATAAGGTAAGAATCGAGATGATACACATTTTATATCCAGGAAAGAGGACGGGGCTCACCATGTGGGCTGAATTGCGGTAAAGCCTATACAAGACCTGCTATCAGAAGTCAAGGGGTCAAAACACTGAACCTTAAAACTTTTTAAATAACGTAGGGACGCTTTTCTTTGAGAACCACAAAGATACGTCCAAGGAGTTTGCGGCAAACAGCGCCAAGAGCTGTACCGTGCTGCTTACCCTCATCGCGTTTTTTTTGGTAATAGGCTATGAGTGAAGGATCATGCAAGATTGCGGCGGTAGAGTCCCACCAGAGAGCGTGACGAAGATAAGGCGAACCTCGTTTGGACATCTGAGCCACGGATGCCTCAAATTGGCCCGTTTGGTAGACGGTAGCCTCGATTCCGGCATAAGCGACCAGTTTATCGGTAGACTCAAAACGCTGGATGTCCCCGATTTCAGAGAGGATAGCCGTACCAGTAACAGGACCAATGCCGGGGATCGAAGTGATGTGCTGCGGAATTTGTTGCATAAGATCGGCTATGGTTTGGTGGATCTCGCCACGTTGGGCATCCAACAGTTCCAACTGAGCCAAAATGCAGCGCATCTCGAGGTGGACAGCATCCGTCAAGAAACCGATGCCCACCGATTGACGGGCTTGTGACTGGAGTGCTTCAGCCTTTTCCAGTCCAAAGCGTCCGCGGCTGGCCTGGTTTAATACATTTGCTAGTTCCTGGAGGTCAAAATCAGCGAATTCCTGGGCAGAAACCGCTTCTTGCAGAATGGCACGCGACGCTTGTAGGAAAACATTGGAGAACAGATGCTCGTACTCAGGAGAAACCCGATCTAGGATAGTTAGTTTCTTGCGTTTGAGATCACCTACTTGCTCGGTGAGCCGGAAACGAAAACGGCTCAGCTCACGCAACTGCAAGAAGATGGGTAAGTTCTGCTCGGAGGGTGGCAAGTTGGCAACTCGGATGTAATCAGCTATCCAGAACGCATCACTGGTATCTCTTTTGACCTTACGAATACCACTCTTGCGGTAAGCTGCCACTTGCAATGGGTTGAGCACGATCACCGGGTAGTGGTTTCTGGTCAGGTCATCGTAAAGTGCCAACCAGTAATGTCCAGTCGCTTCCAGACCCACCGTAACATCTCCACCCACGCGCTTATCACTATGATCTTGATAAAAAAAGTATTTTTACCAGTAACCTGTTCCCCACAGCACACCGTTCTACCTTAAGACAACTAGGGAAACAACCGGAAGAGAATAACGGGCCGGCTGTTCCCCCTCCAATTAGATTTGGTTGAAGTTTATAAAAGGACTCACTAAGGCAACTCACCATAATAAAATGATGCAAGATTTAGATTATGGAGTGAGTATAGTTCCAATCGCCATGGAAATCATGACGATAGAGGTGAAGAAGAGCTAGTTGTTGATCAGATACTTTCTTTCCGGTAGGATACACATGGTCATCTTTCACGGCGGTCACCACTAAGCCTTCCTTGGAGTTTGTGTGATTAATCAGTTCAATCATCGGAGACTTCACAATAGCCAAAGAAGCTCTCGGGTGGCACAAACCATAACTCTACCAGTCTTCCTGTGGCATCGTCCACAA
>PNNU01000171.1 GCA_013824385.1 Anaerolinea sp. | reverse complement strand
GTAGAAGTTACTCCTGTAAATAATGAAGAAATTCACGAAAGCAATTAACAAGTCGTGCTGAGAGTTATCTCTTGACACAAGAAAGTAACTCAATTAAATTATTTTGTGTAAACTGGATTAGTGGATATGGCAAACGATAAAACTGAAATCAGTGGGAGAAATGGAACGCTCTGTCCATATCTGGGGTTTTGCGACGATCCCGAGACAGCCCTTTCTTACCCTTCCCAACACAATTGCTGTTATCATGCCAAGCCGGTAGCGATTGTCAATCTCAATCAACAACGACAACATTGCCTGAATGGGAAATATTCAGTGTGTCCGGTATATCTGAAAGAAAAGATCGGACCTTTACCGAAAGAACTGCGGGCCCGTTATCCAGGTGGTTCCAAACCGAGACCCTGGCTCCCGATTGTCTTGTTGATCAGTGTGTTGATCCTTGGATTCATTGCAGGTAATCTGTTTGGTATTATTCGGATTCTCGGTTTGGAAGGAATGTTGGTCTATGCGCCAAGCACGCAGATCCCGACGATGATTGTCCCGTCTGCGACGATTGAGACCCCGCTTCCATCTGCTACACCAACCCGCGCAGTAAAACCGACAGTGACTATTATGGTGGTCAGCCCGACCGCGATTTCACCTCATCTGCTGGAGACTCTCATCGGCGTATCGCCTCAACTTGTGATCCACAGAATAATTGAAGGGGAAGGGTTTATTTTGCTTACAGAGACTTACAATACCTCCGAGGAAGCGATCCGAGCGGTCAATTTCAAAATGCCGGAGTTTCTATTTGTGGACAAGATCCTGATCATTCCAGTTAATACGAGTGATGTAACCGGACTGCCGTCTTTTTCTGCGTACGAGGTGGAGAAAGATGGCGTCACCATAGAGGAACTTGCAAAGTTTTTACTTTTAAATGCTAACCTGCTGAAAAAGTACAATGCACTTCCCGCGGGGTATGTGTTTGATAAAGGTGAATGGGTATTGATCCCTCATTAGATGTTGTTTGGAGCTGATCGTTTAAGGATTTAGAAAAAAAATAACGAACATCCTTTTTGTCTGCAGCGCCAACCGATTCCGCTCAGTGATTGCAGCTGAATACTTCCATTCCTTGTTACAGAAGAACGCAACTAAGGGAAAGTGGGTAGTGAGCAGCGCAGGGACCTGGGCAAAGGATGGTTTATCTCCACTCTCTCAGGCAATTAGATTTGCGATGACTAAAGGATTGAATATTGATAACATTCGATCCCGGGAGGTAACAAAAACAATCCTTGAGGAGGCAGACCTGATCGTTGTCATGTCTGAAGGACAAAGGGAAGCCCTGAGCTTTGAGTTCCCGCAGGTGAAAAAGCGGATTTTTCTCCTCTCTGAAATTTGCGAGGGACAGACTTATGATATTCCCGATCCGGTGGAAAAATTGGATGAAACCCCGGAGGAGCTGGGAGATGAAATTTGCAATATGGTGTTTAGTAGTTTTATAAATATCTGTAAAACGGCAATCAATATAAAGAAAGCAAGAGATCCTTCCAGTAGAAAATCTGTGGGGGATTCATAAAAATTAGATTAATAACCAGGAGAATATCAATTTCGTTAAAATGATTGGTTTGATATGGATAACAACAATAACACATTACAAGTCAGATTAATTTTAGAAAACTTCCGCACTCCAGAAAAACTTATTAATCATCCCTGGACAAAAAGTATTGTTCTTCAAACCGAAACTGCGAATGACCCCACATTGCGTGAGAAAAGCCCGGGTCACCAACTGATTCTCGCTTTGGTCAAATTGTTCCGCCAGTTGATGCCCAGCACAACGCCAAAACGCGGCAAACGCCTGGATACAAATTGGGGACAGTTCGGAATTCTGGCAGCGCAATACTTCGCTCCATTTGTTTATGGAACTGTTCCCCCAAGTTCCTTACGCGATGCTGGAGGGCGTATTGACCAGGCGATCATTTATTTTGTTTTCAACAAGCCCGTTTATGAACTTTCTGAGAATGATATCGAGCGCTACAAAATTATCGGCGATGAAGCTGAGCTGATACCCATTAGCACGCTCAGTGATTGGCACACCCAGGGTATTCAAAAATTAGCTGAAGCCTATTTTAATTATGAACAATTTCTCAACAATAACAAACAAACCTCTCTTCCAAATCATGGCTCCAGTCAATTAGTAAAAAAGGCTGATTTTCATGGGGGTTCTAAAGATGTTCTTCCTCGAAAGAAAACTAGACAAAACCCTTTCATAGGTTGGTGTAATAGAAACAAGGGTTGGATCACACTTGTTTTTGCGGCAGTTATCCTGATTGGAATAGGAACCAAGGGAGCTCGTATCTACAATTCCGGGCAACTATTTTTGGATGATCTTAAACAGATCAAAAACCTTTCACAAACAATAAATGAGAAGGCGGACCTTCTTGACACATTTGATCAAGCGCAAGCATTAATCACCAGGTCGAAAGCAGACCTGGAGTTATTGCACTCTGAAGTAAAACCTTTTTTATGGTTGGGGCGTGTCTTCTTCTGGGTACCGAAGTGTGGCGGTGACCTTGCCCAGGCAAACTTGTTGTTTTCCTTTGCTGATGGGTTGATGATTGCGGCAGACGAAACAGCCAGGGGAGCCTCACCGATCTTTGAGGCTCTGCATATAGAAGAGACTGGAGGCAACCCTTCTCAGATCACTCCTCAACTTGTGGGGGCACAACCGCATTTACTTGCTGCGCAAGCTGCTTTAGATGTTGCTTTGGATGCATATCGAAAAATAGATTTACAAAAGCTCTCACCAAAAACCAGAGAGTTGCTGATAATGGTTGATCCATGGGTCAAATCATTTGATACCGTGCTCACCGCTGCGATAGCCCTGCCTAAATTACTTGGTGCCACAGACGAGGGACCAAAAACTTATATCGTGCTCTTACAAAATGAAGATGAATTGCGGGCCACCGGTGGATTTATCACCGGGGTTGCCACGATCGTGCTGGAAAACGGGAAAATCATTTCTTTCAAAGTGGAAGACTCAACCCTTGTAGACAACCCTGAGCAGTTTTACCCGCCTGCTCCCTGGCAGCTTGAACGTTATATGGCTGCCTCGCACTGGGTTTTTCGAGATTCCAACTGGTCTCCTGATTTTCCCACCGCAGCAAAGTGGGCTGAAATGTTTATCGCTACATCGCGGAATTACACGGTTGATGGGGTGATCGCAGTTGACCAGGAATCAATCAAATATATATTAAAAGCACTTGGCCCTATCAGCGTAGAAAACTCGAGCTACCCCATTACGGCTGACAATGTGATCAATTACATGCGGATAACGAAATCAGAAGTACAGAGCGTGCACCGAAAAGACTTCATGGCGGATCTGGCTCAGGCTCTCTTGCAAAAGATCCAAAAAGATGGGGGCATCCCCTGGAAAACATTAGGAAAGTTATTGAAACAGGCGTTGGAAGAGCGCCATATTCTAATACAGGTAGATGACCCGACGATTTCTTCAATATTGGCTCGACTAAATTGGGATGGCGCTCTGCGGACAGATTCAAATGATTATCTCTTTGTGGTTGACTCAAACCTGGGTTTTAGTAAAGTTAATGCCGTTGTGAATGAAGAAATTAATTATGCGGTTGATCTCTCTCTCCTTGATTCACCCTCTTCTGTTCTTAGTGTTACACATAAAAATAATGCGATAGGTCAACCTGAATGCAATGTATTTTTATTATTTGATGGGGTGTTAAGTGAAAAAGAAGCTCAAATATTCGACAGGTTAGGTTTATATGGTGCACAAATTAACCGCTGTTACTTGGATTATTTACGAATCTACAAACCTGTTGGAGTTGAATTAGTCGATTCTTCTCCCCATGTGGTGCCTGCTGAGATGAGCCCCTGGAATGTAACAATCCCTGCCAAAGTGGATGATCTTATCGATGAGAATTATCCAGGGGTAAGGGGGTATGGAACTTTATTTTATGTGCCCGGCGGCGAGTCACTGGAGACAAAATTTAAATTTCAATTGCCAGCATCTGTGATTGAAACGGCAAATAACGTGATCACTTACCGGTTGCATATACAAAAACAATCAGGAACGGTAGCCCTGCCCGTAAAAATAAGTATCCAATTCCCCGATGGAGCCGAATTAATTGGATCCTCTTTAAAAGGAACCCTTGAAGGTAACAACTGGACTCTTAACACTGAACTACGCACGGATATTGAACTTTCACTCACATTCAAAAAACCTTAACTCGTATGAAATCCGGATGGTTATGGCTGCAAAATACGGAGGATTATTTTGGATAAATGGTACTATTATCTTGAAATCAACGAGTTCGGAAGGAATAATATGAAAACAAAAGTATTCAATCTTGCGTTTGTACTCTTACTTGCACTTGGACTAATTCTCACCACCGGCAAAGCCAACGTTTTTGCGGCGCCTATTCCCATCGGAACCGTACCAGGCACGTACGACCCTGTTTGGATCGTGACCCCAACCACTGCATTTGTTAGGGAAATCCCAATGTACGAAGTGGGTCCCAGCCTTCTGCCAAATCAGCAATTAATGTCAAAAGGGCTGGTTATTTCAGCACGCGCGAAAATATGCTTTGACTTTAGAGGCGGTCAATTTGGCTGGCACGGGCAGATTCGCATGTTATCCAGTGGAACCTGGGTGCCTTTGGCCACAACCGTGGTTTGGATGCCTACCATTGAAGGACATCTTATGGCTTGCGCGCAGGCACCTGCTGCGGGCACATACGCGTTATTTGCCTATTGGAAACCACTACCCTAGTCATTAAAAGATATCGAAAATACTATAGAGAAGGTGGAGAGCATTTCGCTCTCCACCTTTTTAGAAGAGTCTTATGTTATTTCGCAACTCCACTAGTAAACAATGGCTTCCAAAAATATTCCTGATCGTGTCATTGGGGGTTATTTACCTTGCTACCATCGCCCCCGGGCTCACATGGGCAAATATCGGGGCGGATGGGGGAGATCTGATCACCGCCGCAGCTACCTGGGGAGTGGCTCATCCCCCTGGTTACCCCGTTTATTTATTAATTGCGCGGTTATTTCAACTTCTGCCGGTGGGTTCGATCGCGTATCGTACCAATTTACTCTCGGTTTTATGCACCATTCTAGCTGCTGCTCTTCTGTATGACATTGTTGTGCGCTCTTTTGTTTCGTTGAAGCAACGGTGGATTGCGGGGCTTGTAACCGCTTTTGCTTTTGGATTGTCACAATTAATTTGGTCTCAGGCAGTGATCACTGAGATCTATGCTTTACAAGAATTATTGATTGTCCTGATCCTTTACCTATTGCCCTTGGAAGAAAACAAGATTCCCCAGGACCGGAAAATTAAGGATTCGTTTCTAGGATTGATATTTGGCTTAGCCATCGCAAATCACTTAACCGCAATCATCCTGCTGCCTCCCTTGTTGCTGATCGGGATCGTCAAAAATGACCCATTAACGAATGATCCTTTCCAGGCAGGGGAGGAAAAAAAGATATGGAGACGACGCTGGTCCATCCAATGGAAACCCTTGATTCAAAGATGCGTCTGGATGTTTGTTGGAATTTCTTTTTATTTGACACTTTTGCTCAGGGCAAACGCAGGCTCGCCTGTAAATTGGGGTAATCCTTCAACAATAAAGAACTTAATCTGGGTAATTACCGGAAAAATTTACGGGAATTATCTTTTTAATTTTCCATATGGGTTTTTCCCCATTAAATTACACACGTGGGGTAGTATCATTCTGAATCAGGCAGGAATAATTGGATCTATTGTTGCCGTTTTTGGAATAATTACAAATTGGTCAAGATCTATTCGGTCTTCATTGGTAACTTGTTGGGTGGTGTTTGCTTTTTGTGTATTTTCATTTGTTTATAATTCTTCTGACTCTTATATCTACCTGATTTTTGCCATGATCGCAATTGCTCTTTGGCTGGGCTGGGGTGCGGCTGGAATCATGATAAGAGCGAATATCTATAAACCCTGGTTAGGGGTTATTGCCGGCTTCCTTGTTGTTGGCTATTTGACTGGTTACGGATGGCAGACACTGCCCAAGGTTGATGCCTCGCGTGAAACCCAGGCCGAACAATTTGGTCTGCGGGTAATGTCAACAGCCCCTGCCGGGTCTTTAATATTTACGGATGGAGATAAAGATTCATTTGCACTATGGTATTTTCACTATGTTTTAAAGAATCGGCCCGATATTGCTGTAATTGTTACCAATCTATTGCCGTATGATTGGTATAGAAATACTTTGCATACAACCTACCCGGCGCTTAATATCCCTTCTGGTATAAGTAATTCCTGGAAAGCCGGTATTATCGAAGAAAATCCAAACCGCCCTGTATGCAATACGATCGTAGTTGAAGACGCGAGTATTTCCTGTTTGAAGTGAAAACGATATTTATTATCCATGGAGAATAAAAATGCCAAACAAAATAGTTAATTGCTCGATAATAATCGTTCTGCTATTATTGCTAAGTGCCTGCATTCCATCAACGGACACAATTGATAATACCTCCCCCACGGCTGCGACGGTAACTCCTGAGGTCTCCACAAAAAATGTGGCATGTGTGTTTGAAACGATTTCACCGGCTGATGTAATTCGCGAAATTGTAAATATTTCGGGGGATGCCCCGAAAAGCGAGAATTTTTCTTTGGATTCTGAAACAACAATTCGTGTCTACTGGAATCAGACATCGAAAGAAAATTTTTTGTTGTCCACTATTAACCTCGATCCTAAATTGTCTGATAGTCCAGAAAGAAAAATAGCTTTTGAATCTTACGTGGGACCAAGTTCCGGATGCAACGATGCAACTATAAGCGCTGGCCAATACCAGGTTAATGTAAAAGATGCTGACGGCCCGTGGGCAGTTTTGATACAAGCGATCAGTTACAAAAAATAAACCTTGCGAACATATTAACAGAGGAAGTGTTTAATTTGTTGTGAGTCGTAAATAAGTCTTTTTCTAACTTAGAGGTGATGAGCTTTACCCGGAAAAATAGACACGCGGAATGGCTTATGAATAATCATACTCGAACTCACAAGGAGTTCGATAACCGATGGAAGAATTCAATCGGTGCGGGTTATAAAATCTCTCGATATATTCAAATAGACTGGATTTTGCCTCCGATCTGGTTTTGTAATCATAGTGATGCACCCATTCAGTTTTTAGGGCAGAAAAGAAAGACTCCATT
>PNNU01000170.1 GCA_013824385.1 Anaerolinea sp. | reverse complement strand
GCCTACCGTGAATTGGTCGCCAGCGGCGAATGGAAGGAAGATGGTGAATTCCTCAGCCGCATCCGTATGAAGCCCGTACGGACGCTCTCAGGGGTCACCACAGTCACTGTGCTTACCAAGGAATATCCGTGCCCAGGCAAATGTATCTTCTGCCCGACCGAAAACTACATGCCCAAAAGTTACCTGGCAGACGAACCCGGAGCTGCCCGCGCCTTTCAAAACAAATTCGACCCCTATAACCAGGTGCAGTCACGTATCAAGGAATACCTTTCAGTTGGCCACCCCAATGACAAGATCGAACTTCTCATCCTCGGCGGCACATGGAGCTCTTATACCCGCAGTTACCAGGAATGGTTCGTTAGGCGCTGCTTCAACGCTATGAACATGGATGCCAATCATGCCAGCGACGAATTCCAGCAGGTTGATCAGCCTGATGAACATCAATCTGCCGAATTCATTGATCTTTCACTGCTGAAAATAACTCACGAACACAACGAGACGGCCAATCACCGCAACGTGGGATTGGTGATCGAGACCCGCCCTGACGAAATCAATACAGACGAATTGAAATGGCTGCGACACCTTGGGGTGACCAAGGTGCAGATGGGCGCGCAAAGTCTGGATGACCGCGTGCTGGCGATGAACCTGCGCGGACACACTGCCGCAGAAACCCTCAAAGCCACCACCCTGTTGCGAGCCGCCGGGTTTAAGATCGTACTTCACTGGATGCCCAACTTGTTTGGCGCCACCCTGGAATCTGACCGCCGCGATTTTGAAAAGCTATGGCTTGATGGCTACGCTCCTGATGAAATCAAGATTTACCCCACCCAACTGCTCGAATCAGCAGAACTCTATCGATACTGGCAACGTGGTGAATATAAACCATACACTTCGGAAGAATTGATCCAACTCATCGCCGACATAAAGTCTACGATTCCAGAATACTGCCGGGTGAACCGCATCATCCGGGATATACCCTCCATTCATGTGGTGGAAGGCAACAAACGCACCAGCCTGAGACAGGATGTAAGCGCCGAATTAAAAAAACGCGGCCAGACCTGTCGGTGCATCCGCTGCCGCGAGGTTAAAACCCAGCTGGTCGATATCTCCACTCTGACCCTTAAGGACCTGATTTACACCCCATCGCAGGCAGAGGAACATTTCATTTCTTTCAACACACCCGATGATAAACTAGCAGGGTACTTGCGGCTCTCTTTACCCACACAAGATTCCCCGCAATTGGGATGGTCTGACCTGCAAGAAGCAGCATTAATCCGCGAAGTGCATGTGTATGGGCAGTCACTTGCGGTTGGAGCAGAAAAAACCGGTGCCGCACAACACATCGGTCTGGGCACAGCCTTGTTACTTGAAGCGGAAAAAATAGCCCGTTCAAAAGGTTTCTCAAAGATGGCTGTAATCGCAGCCATCGGCACCCGTCTGTATTATGAAAGCCGTGGATTCAAACGTGGGGAAATTTACATGATCAAGGATCTATAATCCAAGGCCTTGCATAATAATTAGCACTTTATTGGCCAATAGTTTGTAATATTGTAAAGCTCGTTTGATTATTGGCTAAAACCTGAATTGGAATACCCCAGAATACAATATTGTTCCCCTTTAGCAAAAACCGCCAGATTCTTGCCGTGCGTTTTACCGTAATACAATGCCCGGTCGGCAATTTTTATACAGTCATCCCAGTTCGCTTCACGTTCACAAACTACCCCACCAATTGACAGGGTAATTTGGATATCATGTCCTTGATATGGGATGCTGCTGTGAGCGACCAAATCTCTCACTTTTTCCGCTGCGGTCTGCACGCCCTCAAATTCCGTTTCAGGCAGCAGGATTAAAAATTCTTCTCCGCCCCATCTGGCAATTGAATCCTGTTTCCTTAACGTGGCAGAAAGTAATCCCGCAAGTTCGATTAGCACCAGATCACCTGCCGCGTGGCCATGATTGTCATTCACTTGCTTAAAATCATCCACGTCAGCCATTATCAGGCCAAATGCCTTGCCCGAACGCTTTGAGCGCACGTATTCCATTTGGATATATTGGTTCATGGTTCTGCGATTTAAAAGATTGGTTAAAGAATCTCGACTGGCATGATAGGCCAGTTTGTTGTTCACTTCAATTAATCGGATTGCAACCTTATTCGAGTTCCGAATTTCCATGAAAGAAACTCCAGCGAGAACAACAAAAGTCACAATCACATTAATACTGTTCATGAGTTGAAGTTGAAAAGTACTAAACCGAAGCAACGGGGCCAAAACGAAACTCAGAATAATTGTCGAGAGAAAAATAAGTCCAAAGATTATCCCAAGAATAAACTTATGGGTCTTTTGTAATATTGGGTTATAAAGGATTACTGGAATCAACAATAAAAACAGGACAAAAATACCGCTGCGCCAACCAATTACGGTGTTTCCAATCAAACAATTTAAACAGGTGATATAAACCAGTCCATGAAAACCTGCTGTAATATGATCAGATCGAAAAACAAAATAAATAAGAAAAAGAACAATAATCGTAGAGATCACATAAATAATGAGATCCAGGCGGGCATTCATGATGACCAACACCAGAATCATGATAGTGGATATTGCGGCCATCGTTAATGAAAGTAATTGCATTAAACGTGAAAAATTTTGCTTATGAATATTCCCTTCATGTTGATCTGGCTCTGAACCATTATTCTCGGTCATGATTTGCCCTCTGAAGAACAATAAAGCATTACCGTTCTTGTATAATTCCCACCCTGTTTTTACCGGCTTGTTTTCCAGCATATAATGCTTGATCAGCTTTACGGATGCAGCTTCCAACCCCGCTGCCAGGTTCACAAACTCCAACTCCGAGTGTTATGGTAACGGGGATTTCCAACTCTCGATAAATGAAGGGTGTTTCAATGATTTTCGTTCGAATTTTCTCGGCTACGATTACGCCACCTTCCAAATCCGTTTCAGGCAGCATAATCAGAAACTCGTCGCCGCCCCATCTTGCCACTTCATCTTGTTTGCGTAAAGTAAGGCTAATTGCTTCGGCTAAATTCACCAGTACATAATCGCCGCCTGAATGACCGTATTCATCATTGACTTGCTTAAAATTATCCACATCCACCATGATTAGTGTAAATGGTTTACTACCTCTTTCCATACGGTTCTTTTCTTGCTCTATTCGGCTTAGGATAATACGCCGGTTCACCAGGTTTGTAACAGGATCTGTGGTCGCCATACTTGCCAATTTTTTGTTAGCCTGAATTAAGGCTTTTTCAGCATCCGCGGCAGAGGTTTCAAAATAATGACCAGTAATCGCCAATACCACCACTGTTATGGTTAAATTAATGATAGCCAGTATCCTTAAGAGATTATCTTCCATTATCCACAATGAGGCTTGCTGCCAGGAAAGAATAAATAATCCTATGATGATTGCCAAAATGGCAAAAGCCAGCGTGTTTTTAAGAATCTGGTTCCAATAGGAATTGTGGAAGATAATGGGAATGATCAGTAACGCCATAAAGAAAAAGCCAGAGGACCAGCCTAACAGCCAGGTGGTTAATAATGCAAAAACGGCCGAATTTAAAACACCTATCAGAAAAGCCGCCTGGATCATCCCTCGATGATTAATAAAAAGTATGCCGATCCAAAGAACTGCACAAACGCCGCAAATCAGCACCATCTGCCATACCGAAAGCACGGCAAAAAATACTGCATATAAGAAAATACAAATTAAACTAATCAGTGAGAAATTCTTCATGATGACCGAAAAGCGATAATTTTTCGTTCGAGGTAAATCCATCTTTTCAAGCAACAATTGCGACTTATCCATTTAACCCTTGAAAAGTTAGAAAATCCACCCCAGACTTCCATGGGAATCAGAAGCCATTTTTTTCAAATCCGAGGTTTTGACTCGATGGAAAAAAAGGCGGAAACAAATGTTACAATTCTTTAAATTATTATATACATTAACTTTACCAAAAGCAAGCTCCCCCAGTAATGTTTCTGTTCATTTTGCTGAAATTTTATAGATTACCCAGCGACCATCTACAATTTCGAGGTTAAATAGAACCTCACTGCTCATGCTTTCAAAAGCGATGTTCGTCAGAATTTCGCTCTTTGCAGATTCTGCGCTTGTATCGCCCTTTTCAATGATGAATCCACTAATGTCTCCGGATGCTGGCAGTAATTTGGATGCCGAGACAGCGTCAAGTGTACTCACGTATGAGGGTGATAGAAATTGAACCGCATAAATTTGATCTGTTGGATAGGAAATCAAAAAAGCCTTGATGACCTCTTCTGGAGTGGAAGGGTACTGGTTTTCAGTAACTGAAGGAGTAACCTGTTGTAACTCAGGAGTGTTGGTAATCAAACTCTCCTGTGGGATGTTCTTCAGCTGACAGGAACTCAGCATAAACAACCCCAACAGGAGAAATAGAGCGAAGATGAAATGGCGTCGATGTAAATTTTTCAAAATAATTAATTGTTCCAGAACCAGTTATAAGCGTAATAATATCCGGTTTCTAATCGAATGGCAATTTTGGAGCCTCCGGCCAAAACAGCGGGGATGGGATAAGTGGCGGTAAAGCTGCCGCCTGCACCTGAATTATAGGTGGCGATAGTTGTTCCACCGATACCCATTGTTCCAAAGGCGCCCATGCGCACGGTAAAGACTTGTCCGGGTGGGAAGTTCACGGCTGAAATGGTCACACTCTGGTCTTTTACGACTGAAGAGATTGAAAAAGTAGGAATGCCGACATAGCCTGCAACAGGAACACTGGAAGTAGGGCCTGCTGTTGGGGTTGCGGATGGGGTAGCGGTCGGTCCGCCTGGCGTTGCAGTTGCAGCCAGTGTTGCAGTTGGGCCAGCAGTAGCTGTCATTGTTGCAGTCGCGGCAGTTGTGCCAAAGGAAGCATTGTTGTTGAACCAATCATAGCTGTAATATCCAAGATTACTGTCGAGACGAATGGAAAGTTTTGCGCGGCTTGCCAATGCAGCAGGGATGTTAAAGCTTTGTGTAATTACTCCGCCAGCTCCAGAATTCAAAGTACCGACAACGGTTCCACCGATTCCAAGAGTTCCATATTCACCAATACGTACGGTAAAAGTTTGACCGGCAGGATAGTCTTTGGTCACTATGGAGACATTTACACCTTGTTGAACTCCAACAATACTGATGGTGGGGATGGGGCCGGTATAAGATGAGGTTGGTTTGGGCGTGGGGCTGGGACCGGGAGTATTGGTCGGTCCGGGTGTTTTTGTAGGGCCAGGTGTTTTTGTGGGTCCAGTGGTTGCAGTCGGACCGGTGGTAGCTGTTGCAGCAGTGGGGTTGTTGACAAACCAATCATAGGCATAATAGCCTTGTGGGCTGTCAAAGCGGATGGCAATTTTTGAAGCACCCACTAATGAAGCTGGAATATTGTAAGTGGCAGTAAATGATGTGCTGGAGGATGGTTCCTTGGTGCCGACAACTGTTCCACCTACTCCAAGAGTGCCAAAAGCACCCATGCGCACAGTAAAAGTTTGGTCAGCAGGGAAGTTGACCCCCGAAATCGTGACACTAACATCTTTATTGACTGAAACAATAGTCGTAGATGGGGTTCCTGTGGCTGAACCAGGGGTATACCCTGCCAGGAGCATTACCAAAACCATGGATATAATCACAAAGGTTCTGATTGCTTTTTTTTGAAAGACAAAATTCCCGATATTTGAAATTGACATTTTTTCCACTCCTGTCCGTCTTCTATAACCACACAGAGACAAACGCTCCGTGAGATTCTAGTATAGCGCGAAATTCAACAAATCGCGCATTTATTTATTCTCAAATCAGCAAGGTTAAGGATGGGTTATACGAACCGCCATCCACTGGGCAAAATCATCTGTGGAGTCTGACTTGCTTGAGACCCTTAAAAAGAAAATGAGAGATTGCCCATCCAATGCCGATAGATCAATATCAACCGGGATGATTGAATTATCTTCATTTTTATCCCAGGTTCCTAATGACGTTACAGTTTCCGTGCCATTTACCTTGTAGAGTAATTCAAAAGTGACTGAACAGTTAGGCGAATTGTCAGTACAGAGTAAGGATGCTTTAAAATGATCGCCGGAATGAACCAGGAAAGATGGAAATTGCCCCTGTATAAACCCATCTCCGCCTATTGAAGGGATGGTTATCAATGTCCCTTCGTCATCTGGAATACCGTTTTCAAGGATTGGGGCATAAGTACGTGCAATTGTTCCATTCTTAAAATCATAACCAACGGTGGGGCAGGTTATATAAGCAGCATTCGTCCGCCATTGACCTGCACAATAATTTGCGACAAAATCATAAACTACAAATGGATCATGATTAGGTGGAATACTGGTTACTTTAATTTTGACAATTAAGGCAGTACCGGGTGCATTTCCCACTCCAAATGAACTTGCGTTAGGACCAGAGAGCATCCAATTGGAAGTAAAATCGCCAATACTGCTTGGTGCAATCATTGACACATTTAGGTCAATTGTTTCACCAGGTTTAACGGTTTTCGAAAATGGTACTGAAGATGGTGCACTTAAAGAATTACCGGTCGTAAAATTGACTGAATATGCCGTAGTCCAATCACAAGAACCGGAATTCTTAATCCGCCAGGTTTTAATGAAGCTTTGACCCGCAGTTAAAGAGGCATTTTCAGGGATGGTCACATCAGCTACAAAAGTCGCCTGATTGCATGGGGTCGGATTGGGTGTGTTAGTCTTGGTTGGTGTAGGTGTCACAGGCGTTGATGTGAACAGAGGTGTATTGGTGGCGGACGGGGTGAAAGTAAAAATTGAAGTGGGTGTGGACGTTATGGTGGGCGTCACTGTTATGGTCGGGGTTTCTGTGACGGTGGGGGTTGCGGTATATAAAGCAATTTTGGTGGCTTCGGCGATAAGAGTACCAACTGCAATTTGAGTAAGCCGTGTTGAAACAGTCGCCCACATGGCAGTACCCTCTTGTCTTGGATCAACTTCTTCCGTGGGTGACATGGATACGTTGCAGGCTGTTAGAAATATCCCAAAGATCAAAATAACCGTAATAATTTTTATATATATCGCCTTCATGAGATACTCCTAATCGTCCAAAATCAGACGAATAACTTACAGAAAATGTTCCCGGTTTTTACGGTAGAATTGCTCATCTTATTTTAATGGATATTTATCACCATTATGACAGATTTA
>PNNU01000169.1 GCA_013824385.1 Anaerolinea sp. | reverse complement strand
TCATGGCGATTAACAACATCAAAAGTAAAGTTGGAGAATCAGCCGAAAAAGTGCGCGAAATGGGAACCCGATCAGAAGAGATTGGGGTTATTGTTGAAAAAATAAAGAACATAGCTGCAGAAACCAATTTATTGGCTTTAAATGCAGCCATCGAGGCTGCAAGAGCAGGAGAAATGGGGCGCGGGTTTGCTGTTGTAGCAAGCGAAGTAAGAAAACTGGCTGAAAACTCGGTCATCGCCACAAAAGAAGTAAACAGTCTGGTGACTTCCATCCAAATAAGTGCGCAAGAAGCCGTTGTCACTATGAATTTAGGGGTCAAAGAAGTTGAAAACGGGGTTGAATTGGCAAATCGATCCGGGAAGGCTTTGGATAGCATAATTGCAACATCCAAATTGGTGAGCCAGGGGTTGATAGATGTAGTAAATATTTCACAACAACAGGTTGATTTAAGCAATGACTTGGGTAGTGCAATGGAATCAGTATCCGCAGTGGTGGAGGAGAATACTGCGACAACTGAAGAAATGGCTGCCACGGCAGATGATATTTCTCAAGAAACGAAAAACGTGTCAAAGGTCAGTCATGAAAATCGGACGACTGCAATAGGAGTAGCCAGACTCACAGATGAGATCACAAATCTGGTTACAGATTCTACTGCTTCAGCGCAAACATTGGCAGAAATGGCTTCTTCTCTTCAGAATTTAGTTGCTGAATATCATGTAAATGCTGAAGGAACCAAGTCTATTATAAAAAATCGAAAACCTGGTACTAAACCCACAATTGGCATAGTTGTACCTAACAACAATCGATTCTGGTCAAATGCCATAAAGTTTGCACAAATCGGGGCATCTGAACTTGGTGTAAATTTGGTAGTCAAAGAATCTGATAATCAAAAAGAAATAATGGAACAGAATATTAGACAATTAGTTGATCAAAAAGTGGATGGCATTCTTTGGGTTCCCTATTTTGGTCTTTGCAGAATGGGTTTGACTCTTGCCAAGGCATCGGACATCCCGGTGGTTCTAGTCGATTCCTATCAAGGCGGGGTTCAACCCAAATCTGAAGAATATCCAAATTACGTGGCTTTTGTGGGCCCGGCAGATGAAACGGGAGCTTATGAAATGGGAAAGTACTTGCTGGCCCATATTCCCGAATCAAAAGACGGAAAGAAATATATTGCTGCATTGGATGGCCCACGTGGCGCCTCAGCTTCCATTCTAAGGCATAAAGGCTTAATCCGAGCACTTAGAGAACACGCTGAAGCAGTTTTGGTATCATCCCGTGATTCTGATTACACATATGACCTTGCTAAAAAGAATATGGGTGAGATGTTAAAGGAATACCCGATGATACAGGGAGTATGGGCTGCCAATGACCTGATGGCGCAGGGTGCCATGGACGCGGCCAAAGAAATGGGACTTATTCCTGGCAAGGATATTTATTTTGCGGGTATGGCTCTGGATCAAAAAAGCATCTCGGCAATTCGGGATGGTGAACAGCTTTTCGATATCGGAGGGCATTGGCTGCAGCTTGGTTTTGGTTTGAGCATCCTTTATGACCATGTGAATGGGTATCCAATCCCCAAGGGTCGTTCGATTGTGAAATTACCATTGCTTCCATTGACCAGGGATACTGTAGATCAATATGAAAGAGATTTTCCGAATGGCATTCCTAATTATGATTTCCGGCAGAAATCTCGAGCTTATAATCCAAGTGCGCCGATTTCATTTTTTGAAATGAAATATTCATCGGATTGATCCAGTATGTTGCTTTGGGTCTCTTGCGACATTGATTCCGAGTAACATTATCTTAGAATTAGCAATGAGACATTTTGAGACACAAAAATACTAATTGAGACAATTATATAGTCTAGGTGTTGGAGTCTCAAGTTGTCTTAAGATTGCTCAGTTTAGGAGGTAAGGTAATTTGAATTTTGACAAAAATACTTGATTTGTTTCGTGGCCTTTTATTTCTCATAATAGACAAAATTGATTCATTTTTTAATCTTAACATTGATAATGCCGATTTATCCGAACTCAATAAATAATTGAGTAATTCTTTTACTTTGAATTACTTCTCGCAATTTGTTAATTATTACGAGATTTCACGCCAAATAATTTTGCTTTAATTTTCGCTCAAATCGGATGAAGATAGTATCTGACCCCACTAAAGAGAAGTATTATTTCGGTCATCCCGTAAATAATTCGCCAACAATTACTCAAAACCTACTAGCCTGACTGTTAACCAGCAGGTTCAAGGTTCGAGCCACTGGTGGATCACTTAAAACTAGTTTTTCTGAACTTGAAAAACTGTTAAAAATTGATAAGGCATCAACGAGGTGATGAATGATTTTTCGACCTATCACCTAACTAGTTTGAAACCGGCGGGTAAGATTTCAGAAAATACTTCTATTACCAAAGTAGGATCGCTACTAATGATGTGGCGGTCATCCTTTTCCGCTTTGAAAATGGAGTGATGGGCATTGTCAGTTTTTAGCAGTTGAGTGTTGGGCGATAAAACCTCTTTTGGGTTGACATTCGTAGTTTAAAATCCTCAATGCTTTGGGAGCAGGAAAACCCCAACGAGCTATGGCTGGGATACCACGAAGCCCCGAATCAATTGCTCTTAAAAGACCCCTCCCTATTCCACTGAGAGGCACGCGAGCTGACCGGCTTCCCCGGCGGTCATGCTGAAGGATACCCTGATACTTTTGTTCAGGGCTTTAAGCAGTTTAATAGGGCCGTCCAGGAAGGTAAAATATCCACCAATGGCGGATTCGCCACCTTTGAAGACTGACACCATGAGAAGCTGCTTTGCGAAGCCATCCGCCGTTCTACGCTCGAAAAATGTTGGGTGTCCGTTGAGGAGATATAACAGTAATCGAGTACTTATTGTTCATTGGTGAGACGCTGAAAAAAAGAAAACCCTGGCTCCTGTAAATAAGGCTAGAGCCAGGTTTGGTTGTTAATCAAGGTTGTTATTTGTATTTTGCGTCGAGATCGAATGCCTTCGGTTTTGAAGCTGGCTGCACCAATAATACCTGGCGCAGATTGGCAACCGCTTTATCCAGTCCTTCTTCAACGGACATATATGAGTCTTCATGTTCGATGCTAATAAAATCGTCATAACCCACCGACCGTAAAGTGCTGAACAGATCGGCCCAAATTTTTAAATCATGACCAAAGCCGACAGTGCGAAACTGCCAGGCGCGGCCAAAAGCGGTGGTAAAGCTTTGCATATCGGTCACGCCGTAGTATGACACATAGTTGGGATCAATGGCTGCATCTTTTGCATGAAAATAGAACAGGCAGTCTTTTTTGCTGAGATAACGAGCCGCCTGCGCCGGGTCAATCCCTTGCCACCACATGTGACTCGGATCAAGGTTGGCACCAAGTGCCTTGCAGCCTGTTTCTTCACGCATGCGAATGGCTGTGGCTGGTGAATGGACCGAATATCCGCCGTGCATTTCCATGGCGACTTTGACGCCTTTATTTTCTGCGTACTTGCCCATTTCTTTCCAAAAGGGGATAAGCTTTTTCTCCCACTGCCAATCCAATACTGTCTGAAAATCTTCAGGGAAAGGTGAAACCGGCCAGTTTGGGTAGAGGGAATTTTCGCAGTCTCCAGGGCAGCCGGAAAAAGTGACAATGGTTTCTACGCCGAGCAATGCCGCCAAATCAATAGAATCTTGAATATCCTGTTTATAAGACAGTGCAAGTTGTTGTTGTGGATGAACCGGATTGCCGTGGCAGCTTAAGCTTGAAATACTCATTACGCGGGTTAGGAAGAGATTTTGAAACTTTTCGCGGGCACTCTTATCATGAATCAGTTTTTGGGGATCGCAATGTTCTTTTCCGATAAAACCGCCGGAACCTATTTCTGCATATTGAATCCCTTTGGCTTTAAAAATATCAAGGACTTCTGGCAGCGGAAGATCTTTATATAAGACAGCAAAGGCTGAGAGCTTCATTTTTCCTCTTTGAGTTGAATGTGGTTGCCAATGTTACCGAATGGTAATATTAATAAGTAAATTATATCTTTTATTGGTCGTAAACGCAAATATATGGTAAGATACAGTCATAAACGGTCATTATTCAGCAAGGCAGGTAAACATGTACAGTATCGAAAGAATCTCCGAAATTTTGAAATTGTTGGAAGCAAACGGCAGGGTCGAAGTAAATGAACTTTCAGAATTGTTTAACGCCTCCAGAGAAACGATTCGGCGTGATCTTCGCGAAATGGAAGCAAAAGGTTTATTGCAGCGTACCCACGGCGGAGCCATTTTTGAGAGCAAATTTCCGTCCACTTTGGTAGAATTTCCTGTAGCCGTGCGTGAGATTCAACATTACAAAGAAAAAGACGCTATCTGTAAAAAAGCAGCTTCATTCATCAAAGATGGCGACATCATCTTCGTGGATAACAGTTCCACATGCCTGTACCTGGTCAAGCATATTCCAGCCAGCTATAAAGTCACCTTGATCACTAATTCAATCAAGCTTTTGGTGGGCACCCTCGAGTCAGAAAACTCAAATTTTACAGCCGTCTGCCTGGGCGGTTTCTTCAATCCTGCGAATGTATCCATTTATGGCTCGCTGGCACGCAAGAACGCTGAAGAATACTTTCCCAATAAATCCTTCTTATCCTGTGCTGGCTTACACCTGCCGGATCAATTCACTGATTCCAGTTTACTTGAGGTCGATACAAAACAAGTAATGATTGAACATTCCAAGGAAGTGTTTATTCTTGCAGATCATACCAAGTTTGAACGTTCAGGTCCCGTTTTTCTTGCCAATTTTTCGGCGATAAATACCTTAATTACTGATCAAAAGAACATCTGCGGAGAGTTATCGCTTTTTCAAAAAGCAGGTATTCAGGTAATCACTGTTGATATTATTTAGAGTTAATAGGATGCAGCCCCTTGATCTATACACTTACGCTTAACCCTGCAATTGACAAGATTCTTTTTTTAAGCGAACTGCAGCCTTCAAAAACGAACCGTCTAAGCAGCACGATCGAAACCATAGGTGGAAAAGGCACACACGTTTCGATTGGCCTTAAATTGTTGGGGGTTTCAAGTATTGCTCTAGGAATCTCATTAGGAGAAAATGGAATAAAAATCCAAAAAATGCTAGCAAAGTGGGGGGTTGAAACCCGTTTTTTGCATTTTGACATTGATCAGATGGAATCTCGCACGAATTTTGAAATCGTTGAATTGAAAGAACGTGTCTGCACCATGCTTACCGAGCAGGGTCCAATTCTTCCTTCGACGATAACGGATGATCTGGTTGTGCAAATCACCAGCCTTCTAAATCCAGGGGACACCCTAATTCTCACCGGAGATGCCAGTAATGTTGAGGACAAGGTCATTTATTCCAAGCTGTGCAAACTGGCCCAAATGAAGGGCGCGCTGATCTATTTGGATGCAAGCGGCGCCTACCTGAAGGAAGCACTGCCTTCCAGCCCATTTTTAATTAAACCCAACCTTGAAGAATTATGTTATTTGGCCGGTCGAGACCTGCATACCGAGAGCGATATTATTATGGCCATGCAAGAACTGGATCTGTTTGGAATTCAAATCATTGCCATGACCTGGAGTGGCAACGGTGCGATCGTGAAAAATGGGTCGGATATTTACCGGGTAAATCCGATTAAGGTGGATGCGATTAATGAAGGCGGTTGTGGAGACGCATTCCTTGCGGCTCTTGTTGCCGGTATTGAAAGAAAAGAAAAATTTGTTCAAACTTTAAAAACTGCAAGCGCGGTGGCTTCTGCAACCGCGGAATCAGAAATTACTGCCGGCTTTGATCTTCATCGGGCTGAATCATTAAGAAACCAGGCCGTGGTCACAAAAATCTTTTGAACTAATCGCGAAAATAGGAGTGAACAAAGATGAGTGAATTACAATACCTGGATACACGGCGGCAGATGAAAAAAATAGCCAAAGCCATGTGGGATCGTAAATTGACTAACGCAGCCGGGGGTAATTTCGCTGTCAGAGTGGACGATAATCGGATATTGATTTCGCCAAGCATGATGAGTGAGTATGAAATGTGCGATCTTGATGAAGATGCATTCCTTCTGATCGACTATGACGGTAATGTCCTCGAAGGTAATGGAAAATTGTCGCGTGAAACGGATATGCACATTTTGCTGCTGTCAAAATTTAAATATATAAAATGCACCATCCATGCGCACCCACAGTTTTGCATGGTTTTTGCCTCACAAAGCAAACCGATTATGACAGTTACCGAGGCGACTATTAAACGTGGTGAGTATTTCGGCGTAATTGACCCAGCTCCGGCTTATTCCAAAGAATTGGCTTACAGCGTTTACAAATATTTTGATGATCGCCGTGCGCTGGCAGAAAAGATTGGTTTGGGTTGCATTATGCCTATTCATGGGGTCGTGGTGTCGGGTGATTGTTTGATGTCCGCTTTTAGCTGCCTAGAAAGAATGGAAACGGACGCGATATGCAACATCTTCAAGAACTTTATCTAATATGAAGACGAAGGCACTTGCGCTTGATCTTGGGGCTAGCGGCGGAAAAATATATTCAGGCGGCTTTGACGGCAAAAAGCTTGAGATTAAAGAAATCCACCGCTTTTTAAATACTCCGATCAATGTAGACGGTCATTTGTATTGGGGGTTTCACACAATTTTTGAAAATCTGCTCGTTGGCATGCGCAAGGCCGCCGCTGAAAAATTCACTTCATTTGGTGTGGATTCTTACTGCAATGATTACGGCCTGCTGGATGATTCGGGAAACCTTCTTTCTCCAGTTCATACTTATCGTGACGGACGTACTGAAGGCGTTTTGGAAATCATGGATGGCGTTTTTCCACCTTTTGAACTTTATCAAAAGACGGGCAACCAGCGGGCGAGGTTTAATACACTTGTGCAACTTGTGGCACAAAGACGATCCAATGAAAGTGCACTTTTGGACCAGGCGAAACACTTATTATTTGTACCTGACCTGATTAACTTTCTTCTTTGTGGCAATGCAATGGCAGAATTTACAATTGCCTCCGTCTCGCAGTTGTTTAATCGCCAATCGGCTAACTGGGACGCAGATATTCTAAATGCATTTAACTTACCGAGCCAACTATTTCCTTCAGTTGTTGAAACCGGAACAAGGCTAGGTCAAGTTAAGACCGAAATTCTGAAACAAATCGGCGGGAAAACTTTTGAGTTATTAACTGTTGG
>PNNU01000168.1 GCA_013824385.1 Anaerolinea sp. | reverse complement strand
TTTTTAAAGATAATCACTATAATGATTAATAGTGTTTGCCGGGTTGTGTAGACGACTGGGAGGTAAGCCATGGCGCATGATGTGTTTATCAGTTATTCCACCAAAGACAAGGTGATTGCTGACGCGGTGTGTGCCAAACTCGAAGAAAACAAAATCAGGGTGTGGATTGCTCCCCGGGATGTACCGGCCGGGTCCAATTTTGCCAAGGCGATCATTACCGCCATCAATGCCTGCAAGGTGTTCGTGCTTATCTGGTCTGAGAACACTTCTGAGCATATCCTCACCGAAGTAAACCAGGCTTTTGATAGATCCATCACCATCATTCCGTTTCGAATTCAAAATATCCAACCCACCGATGAGATGAAATATTATATTGGCCGCACCCACTGGCTGGATGCGATCGATCCGCCGCTGGAATCGCATATCATGGACCTGATCAAAACAGTTAATGCCAATTTGGGGCGGGAGGAAATGCCAGACAACTCCGCAGGGGATGTGAAACCTCCTGATCTGCCAGAGGAAGTTTTAATTCCCATACCTGAAAAAACTGAAGATATCAAGGCTGCTGTGGTTTTACCGCCTCCCCCGCCGATACAATATCCGCAAAAAGAATTCAAACCTGTGGCCAAACGCAAACCGGGTATGGTGAAACTCTTCTTGATGGCCATTGGCATTGTAGCGGTGATCACAGTGGGCGTTCTGCTCATCTTTTCGAAATTGATCAACCCCTCCCTGCTCGCCAAGACAACACCAAGCCTCACGCCAACCTCAACCAGCATCCCCACGCCAATAGCGACTACGATTCCTCCATCCAATTTTTTGTTTATTCTGGATTTTGAAGACGGCAAAATCGGAGATTGGGATAACCGCAGTTCGACACCCCTTGAAATACGAACAGAGGGCGATAACAACTATTTACACTTCCTGGCTTCTGGCGATGTGGATTATCCGGGGATCTGGATGATTTCAGACTATATCAATTGGAAAGATTATGCATTTGAAAGCAGGGTCCGTTTTATTAATGATGGGATTGCGGTTTGTTTTTATGCATACAATTACGATTTTTATCAAGGCGGGTTGATCTTCCCGAGCGGTGTGTATTTTAGTGACTATGTGGTTGACAGAAGTGTTCAGTACCAGAACATTGCAGATGGCGCCGCCGACTTTGAAGTCAACCGCTGGTATTTGGTACGGATCGAGGTAGTGGCCGACAAGCTAGCAATGTATATCGATAACCAACTGGTACTCACCGCCCAACGCGACTCCATCCCGTATGGCGGAATTGGGTATATTTCAAATATTGCAAACAAAGGTCAGATTGATATCGATGACATCCGTGTGTGGAAGTTGAAATAAGTTATTAATGAAAAAGTATCTCAACCAGACTTGGTTCTTATTGGGGTTTCTTGTTGAGAGACAATATAAAAAGCGAAAAGGTTCCTATCTGCAAATCAATAAAAGTAGTAAATTTATTAAATGGGCGACCCGCAGGCGCCCTTACCATAGCTATTTCGATTTGTTTCTGATGCTGCGAGAACAATACTTCAAAACAGTATTATTCCGCTCTTGACTTGGAGTGAACTCCAGGTACTACAATCCCAATTGAATTGACAAATAAAAATATCCGTAACAATGCTTATTCAAGGAGAGTCCATGCAATATGTTGATTCTGAACAGGAACTTATCGCTCTTTCCAGGCAGAAGTGGGGCTGGATGTCAGCTTGTGATGTTGATCAGCTGGACGCTCTCTTCCACGAAAAGGCTGTTTTTGTGCACATGGGCGCAACCATGTCGAAGGAACAAGAACTGGATGTCATCAGGACCGGGCGGATCCATTACAAGGATGTGGACATTCAGGAGGTCTCGGTGCGGTTTGTCAACGAGGCGACGGCAATTCTATTGAATAAAATCCAATTGATTGCAGTTGTCGGCGGCAATGAGGTCACCAATCCCTTTATGGTGACAGAGGTGTATGTACAAAAAGCGGAAAAATGGTCTTTAGCCTCACTCTCGTTCACCCGACTGCTTACAACGCCATAACCCTATAAGTAGTTTAGACATAAGGAGAATAAGATGCAGACCGTAAAATTAAATAATGGTGTGGAAATTCCCATCCTTGGGTTTGGGGTTTTTCAAATCACTGATGCGGCTGAATGTGAAAAGTGTGTGATCGAGGCCATCCAAACCGGATACAGCCACATTGACACGGCAGCATCCTACCAGAACGAAGAAGCGGTAGGTCGGGGGATCAAACAATGCGGTATCGCGAGGGACAAATTATTCATCACCACAAAACTGTGGATCCAGAGCGACGGATATGAAGGCACCCAAAAAGCATTTGAAAGATCACTGAAGCGTCTGCAAATGGATTACATAGATTTGTATCTCATTCATCAACCATATGGGGATGTGTATGGTGAATGGCGTGCGATGGAAGAACTCTACCAACAAGGCAAAATTATGGCTATCGGGGTTTCGAATTTTCAACCCGACCGGCTGATGGATTTAATGATCCATAATAAGATTAAGCCAATGGTCAATCAAATTGAAGTCAATCCTTTCCAACAGCAAATTGAAGCGCAAAAGTTTTTGATGGATAACACCGTTCAGGTTGAAGCGTGGGCGCCTTTTGCAGAGGGTAAAAACAACATTTTTCAAAATGATGTGTTACTCTCCATTGCTGCTACGCATAAGAAAAGTGCCGCCCAGGTTATTTTGCGCTGGGTGATCCAGAGAGGCATCATCGCCCTGGCAAAATCATCCCGCAAAGAGAGGATGGTTGAAAATATCAGCGTATTTGATTTTGAACTCTCCGCGGAAGAGATGGCGGCGATTTCAACTCTGGATACCAAAACCAGCAGTTTCTTTGACCATCGCAACCCTGATATGGTCAAATGGTTGGGTGAGCGAAAAATGGATGTTTAATTAACGACAAACAAAGCGGACAACAACATTATCAGGAGGAACGCGTGAAAGTTTTATTAATTAATGGAAGCCCTAATTCAAAAGGTTGTACATATACAGCCCTGCACGAAGTGGAAAAAATGCTGTATGGTCAAGGAATCGAAACTGAGATTATCACAATTGGTCATAAAGACATCAGAGGCTGTATTGGCTGCCGCAAATGTAAAACCACGGGCAAATGTGCTTTTGATGATATCGTCAATGAAATGGCGCCCAGGTTCGAAGAAGCCGATGGTGTCGTGATCGGATCGCCTGTCTATTATGCATCCGCAAATGGGACTTTGGTTTCTTTTTTGGATCGTCTTTTCTACAGTAATACTGCTGACAAAACCATGAAGGTGGGCGCTGCCGTTGTATCCGCAAGAAGGGGCGGCTGTTCCTCCACCTTTGACGTGCTCAATAAATACTTCACCATTTCGGGTATGCCCGTTGCATCCAGTCAATATTGGAACAGTGTGCATGGTTATACTCCTGAAGAGGTTCGGAAAGACGAAGAAGGCCTGCAGACCATGCGGACTTTAGGGAAGAATATGGCATTCTTGATCAAAAGCATTGCATTAGGAAAAGAACAGTTTGGGCTGCCAGAAAAAGAAGCAAGGATCGGCACCAATTTTATTCGGTAAGGTGATTATTGGGCGACCCACAGGTCGCCCTTACCATAGCCATATTGGTTTGTTCTCAAGGATAAAAAAGGGTGGGTTTTCCCTCTCGCTTCGCTCGGGGACGCAACAATCGCGGGAATCCACCCCTACACAACCTAACTTATCGCAACAATTGGATCAGATTGCTGTAATCGTCCGTCCATAGGCGGATGTCACGGCGAAAACCATTCAGGCTGCCTGTTCTGTTAAGCAGATCAGGGTCTTGCAACAATTGTGAATTGCGGGTGAGCAGCACCCAAACGGATTGTGCGGAAGCGGGGTCGTTTTCATCCGCGGAGGATTGCACCACGGCCATTTCGAGGCCGTAGTATTGGGCCAACTGCCAGAAGACGGGGCGTAAATCCAGGCGGCTGTTGGAGATGTGCGCTGCGATGAGGCCATCCGGGGCGAGGGTTTGCAGGTAGACGTCAAAGGCTTCACGCGTGACCAGGTGCACGGGGATGGAGTCGCTGCTAAAAGTATCCAACACCAACAGGTCAAAATTGTTATTCACACCTGAGCTGAGTTCATTTTCGAGTGACAGGCGCGCGTCCCCGGGGATAATAGTGATAGCTGCCTGACTGTCTTTGAGAAATGTAAAATAACCGTTCAACCCATTGGCGAGATCCACCATGACCGGGTTGATCTCGTAAAAACGGTAGTCATCGCTTGGTTGGCCGTAGGCGGCCAGTGTGCCAGCCCCCAGCCCCAAGACGCCGACGTGCATCCCAGAGCCGTAATGCGGATTATTGAGAATAGCTAGGCCAACTCCGCTATCTTTGCTGTAATAACTCGTGGGGGTATCGCGCAAGGCCGGGTCAATAAACTGGAATCCGTGCAAGGTTGTGCCGTGCACTAAAACGTTAGCAGTCTCTTGTTTGGCACCAATTTCATTTTGGCGTACAGTGACCACGCCATAAAAATTCCTTTTGACAAACAAATTGCCGCCCGATGAAGAAATAATAAAGTAAATGGCGAGGATGACGATAACATCCGCCATGGCGCCGACCCAAAGCCCAACCTTGAATTTTGAATCCTTTTCAATACGCGGATAAGCCAGCGAAAGCAATATCCATACGAAAGCCAGCCCGATATACAACTCCCAATAGCCTTTGAAAAGGAATGGCGCAACCAGGTTCACAAAGAGTCCGCCAAGCGCGCCGCCGATGGACCCCAACAGATAGAAACGGGTCAGGTGAGAGGTATCAGGACGGCGAGCATACAACTCACCATTGCATATCATGAGGGCTACAAACAGGAAGAAGTTGTAGATGACAATTTGCAGGATGAAATTTGATAATGGTTTGAGGATTACCAGTATGCATCCGAGGGTGGCAATAAACAGAAGGACGGTAAATACTCCGCGGCGGTACCAACCTTTATCCGAAAAAGTCAATACAAAAGAAAGCAAGTAGATGGCCAGCGGGATGACCCAAAGGAAGGGAATGGCGGCCACCTCCTGGGTAATCTGGCTGGTTACGGCCAGAAGCAGGATCGAAGCACATGCGCTGAAGAGGATCCAAAATGTTTGGGTGCTTTTCTTGATTTTTTGCAACTCTTTGTCTGAAGGTGTTTTTGAGACCCTGACTGCGGATTGACCCTTTTGCTGCGTTCTTACTGTATTAATAGCTACCAGAATTACAAAGAGTAAATAGCAGCATGCCCAGATCCATCCCTGCCAGCGAATAGTGAAAAGCGGTTCGAATACAAACGGGTAAGCAACAAGGCCCAGGAGCGAGCCTGTATTTGAGAGTGCATACAACCAATATGGAGAGCGTCCCGGATGTTTACGTCCAAACCACGCCTGCATCAGCGGGCTGTTGGTGGATAAGACAAAGAAGGGCAGTCCGACGCTAATGGTTAGCAGGAAAAAGAGCCAGGCTAGAGGATGGGTGTTATTGACAGGTTTTAAACTATTTTCGGGAGTAATAGGCGACGGCCACAAAATCCACAGGCAAATTATCAAGCCAACGGACAATGCCAGCAGGGCCAGATGGATGATGGTTTGTTTCTTTGTGCTGCGAAGGCGCACCAACCAGTTTGCATACGTGTATCCACCGGTCAGAAGGATTTGGAAAAACAGCATCGCCGTGGTCCATAAAGCGGGTGTGCCACCGAACCAGGGGAGCAGGGTTTTTGAAATGAGCGGCTGGATTTGGAAAAGCAGGAAAGCGGAAAGGAAAATGCAAAGCGCGTAAGTGATCAAGTGGACATCCCCGGGGTTGTGTGAATAAGTTAACACTATTATAGGGGAAAGAGTTAATTGGATTAAGTTTATAACAGATTTGATAGGTTGGGATTCTATATGCTATGAACCAAGGTTATAGTTGCAACATCATGCAATGAAGACAATACCTAGTTTTCTTAAGGAAGACAAAGGAAAAACCTTGGTGGGGATTGCTTCGCCCCGTATGTTCACAGGTCCCTTTGTAACGACTTATGCGGGGCTCGCAATGACAGAGTTAATTTTCTGTTGGAAGGTTGCTCAACTGGTCGGCCAGATTGCAGAAATCCTGGGTGAGCCAGATGCGACCTGACTTGAGCGGATATTCTCCGTGCAACAGGTCCTTCCAGCGGGAGGGGATGGCATCAATGCCATACATGGCGCCGGCGATGGCGCCGGTGACCGTGCCCGTAGTATCCGCATCGTTGCCCAGATTGACGGCCTGCACCAGAGCCTCTTCAAAGGACTGGGTGGTGAGGGCCGCCCACAAGGAACTTTCGAGGGTGTGCAGCACCCAGCCGCTATTTTTGAGATCGAGGCGTGAGCGCATTGGCGCCAAGTTAATGGCCAGCATTATTTCTTCAGAGAGGGTGACCTGCCGGGTACATTCGGCGATGGCTGCACGCAAACACGCGCTCGCTGGCTCGCCAGGCTCGCGCAGGATCAATTTTCGCAGGATCAGATTCAACAAAATGGCCGCGTTGACGGCGTCCGCGTTTTTGTGAGTAACCTCGGATTGCAATTGTGTTTCAGCCACCAGCAACGCAAGGTTCTGATGCCTTGCCACCGCCAACGGCCAACAGCGCATGAGCGCCCCATTGGAGGCGTTATCCGGATTATCGTTAAAAACCTTTTGGGAGGCATCTTGCCAGGATGTGCCTTGGGCGATCATTCTGAGCACGCGGGCTGTGTTGATGCCCACGTCCGCGGGGTGGCACTGGAACCAGGCGGAGAAGCGTGCAGCCAGGTCTTGCCCGTCAAGCGGATTGGCGTGCTGCAGACTTTCGGCAAGCGCCAGGGCCATCTCGGTATCGTCCGTGAAGCTGCCGGCCGGGATTGCGCCGGGGACCATTTCGGTGAGCTTGTCGTAGGGCGAACTGGCTGGCTGGAACTCCAACGGCATGCCCAGCGCGTCACCGATGGCAGCACCTACAGCGATGCCCTGCAAGCGGTCAGAGAGGTCTTTCATACAACTCCTTCACCTTTGATCTGGCGGCATCTACGCCAGCCTTTTCACGGATGATCTGTGCGTTGCGGTGGGCAGCCGTGGAACGCATGTCTGCGTGATCAAGAGCCATCAGAATGGCGTTTGCCAGGGCGTTGGGGTCGCAAGGATCGACCAGCAAACCGTTCTCGCCGTCCACGATCCATTCGCGGATGGATTGGATGTCTCCGCA
>PNNU01000167.1 GCA_013824385.1 Anaerolinea sp. | reverse complement strand
ATGCCGGCAGCAAAATCAAGAAACTTATTACCATCAACGTCCCAAACTTCAACTCCACGACCATGATCCATGACGAAGGGGTAGGCACGAGGGTAAGATGGAGAAATGACTACCTGATCACGCTCGATGAGACGTTTTGCTATTGGTCCTGGTAAGTTTAGCGGTTTCACAACACACCTCCGTAAAAATAGAATGGTTGGATGCGAATACTAACTTCAGCAACTTGACGATGTTTACTTTGGGCTCAAGTACTTTGATTATACCATGAGGGCACATGTGAGCATTTTTATTAGAAGGAAAGTATAAATTATGGAATTCTTTGGAGGTTATACGCGTTTTGTTGACGCAAGGTAAAAAGACTGCTATTATAGATGGCGTATGCGCCCAAAACAAATGCGTCAATTGCAACGTTTCTTTCAATCCATCGTGCTTAAGCTGCGATGGCTGGTGCCGGGAATCGGCATAAAACGTTGGGTTGTCGTTATTCTGGCGGGTACAACACTATTGGGGGTAGGATTTGCTTTTCTTCTTTTGGATCTCTATCGTACTGCACCAGAGACCTGGTGGCTGCCGGTAATAAAAATTGTTTCTCTCCAATTCATCTCTAATCGAATCATCCGTGCTTTGATCTTCGGTGCGATTGGTGTCGCGCTGACCGTTTTTGGCATTATCGGATTAAACAGGGCGTTGCTTAGACCGTTTATGCGGCCGGGCAAGAATATCATTGATACGGTGGCAGAATTCCGGCGGCGAGACAAAGGGCCGCGGATTGTCGTGATCGGCGGAGGAACTGGATTATCGGCCATTCTGCGTGGATTGAAGGAATACTCGCACAACATCACCGCGGTGGTTACAGTGGCGGATGACGGCGGGTCTTCAGGTGAGATTCGCAAAAACCTTGGTATTCCTCCACCAGGCGATATTCGAAATTGTCTGGCGGCGCTTTCAAACGATGAGGAATTAATCACACAACTGTTTCAATATCGTTTTGCAGCCAGTACCGGTCTTAATGGACACTCGCTTGGCAATTTACTCATATCTGCACTAACTGAAATCACCGGAAGTTTTGAAGAAGCGATTGCTGAAACAGCAAAGGTATTGGCAGTGCAGGGGCAAGTTCTGCCCTCCACTTTGAAAAATGTGACGCTGGTTGCTGAAGTGCAGCTTCCAGATAAAAATGTCGAAGTAGTTGTCAAAGGCGAAAGCAAGATTGGCAAAATTGGTGGCAAGGTAAAAAGGGTCTGGCTTGAGCCAGGCAACCCGGCTTCATTTCCACCAACTGTGCAGGCGATTCTCAACGCTGATTTGATCATCATCGGACCAGGCAGCCTGTATACCAGCATCATTGCCAATTTATTGGTGCCAGATCTTGTGGACGCGATTAAAGCCAGCAAAGCCTACAAGTTTTATATCTGCAACGTGGCCAGTGAAAAAGGTGAGACGGATGGCTACTCTTGCGAAGACCATGTCAAAATGATCGAAAAACATGCAGGCAGTCGATTGGTTGACCTGGTGATCTGTAATCATCGTTTTGAAGGGGTCTTGCCACCAGACATAACATGGGTTAAAGTTAATGAAGAAGAAACCCAGCATCCGGTTTATCAAGCTGATCTTCTGGATGTTGATAATCCTTGGCGGCATGATTCAAACAAAGCTGCCAAGACGGTAATGGACCTGTATTTCGAGAGAACAGGACCGTTAAGTTCGAAAGACGAAACTTCCGCACTCTAATGTATAGTAGCCATGTCTAGACATGGTAAAATATCAGTATTACCCTCAAGGAGGATTTATTATGGCAGTAAAAGTTGGCATCAATGGTTTTGGCCGCATTGGGCGGCAGGTTTTGAAAGCGATCAAAGAGCAACACGGTTCAGAACTCGAAGTTGTGGCAATCAACGACCTCTTCGATACCAAGACAAATGCTCACCTTTTCAAGTATGACTCAACTTATGGCATTTATCCGGGAACCGTCGAAGCTGGCGATGGCGTCTTAATTGTTGATGGCAAACCCATCAAAGTGTTTGCTGAAAAAGATCCCGGCAATCTTCCCTGGGCCAGCCTGGGTGTAGAAATCGTTATCGAATCCACCGGTATCTTCACAGATGCTCTTGGTGAACCCGAAAAGGGCAAACCCGGCGCCAATGTTCATATCCTCAAAGGTGGAGCCAAGAAAGTAATCATTTCTGCTCCTGCCAAGAATGAAGACTTGACAATAGTTTTGGGCGTGAACGACAATCTCTATGATGCCTCCAAACACCACATCGTCTCAAATGCATCCTGCACCACCAACTGCCTGGCTCCCGCTGCCAAGATCGTCAATGACAACTGGAAAATCGTCAACGCAGTCATGACCACCATCCATTCTTACACCAATGACCAGGTTATTCTGGATCAGGGTCACAAGAAAGAAATGCGCCGCTCCCGCGCCGCCGGTTTGAATATCATCCCCACCACCACCGGTGCCGCCAAAGCAGTTGCACTCGTCATCCCTGAATTAAAGGGCAAATTCGACGGCTATTCTCTGCGTGTTCCATCCCCCACCGTCTCCGTTGTGGATTTTGTTGCCACACTTGAGAAACCCGTTACCAAAGACGAATTGAACGCCGCTTTCGTTGCTGCCTCAAAGGGTGCGATGAAGGGTATCCTCGGTGTCACCACCGGTGAATATAATGATCCCCTCGTTTCTACAGACTTCAAGGGTGATCCCCGTTCTTCAATCGTTGATCTTCCCTACAGCATGGTCATGGGCGGCAACATGGTCAAAGTTGTCACCTGGTACGACAATGAATGGGGTTATTCCTGCAGAGCTGCAGACCTTGCAGCCATGATGGCCAAGAAACTCTAGTCTTCACTGTGGGAAAATGAGTTTTCACTCTTTTTCTTGAACTGTTCATGGTGCGCATCCCGCTGTTTTTGAGCGGATGCGCATCATGTCTATTTTGCACCGGGAGAAAATAAAAATGTTCAACAAGAAAACCATTCGCGATATTGATGCAAAAGGCAAAAAGGTATTGGTGCGGGTTGATTTCAACGTCCCCACAAAAGACGGCGTAGTCGGCGACGATACCAGAATCCAGGCAGCTTTGCCCACAATCAAGTATTTACTCGAACAGGGCGCAGCCGTCATATTGTGCTCCCACCTGGGACGTCCCAAGGGCGGACCGGAAGAAAAATATTCCATGAAACCAGTGGCTGCACATCTATCCAAATTACTGGGCATGCCCGTGGCTTTCGCCAGCGACTGCATCGGCCCTGCTGCGGATGCCGCTGCCAAGGTTTTGAAACCTGGCGAAGTACTTTTACTCGAAAACACACGCTTCCATGCTGAAGAAGAAAAGAACGACATGGAAATGGCCAAACAATTGGCTTCATTGGCAGATTTATTTGTCAACGATGCATTTGGCACCGCGCACCGCGCGCATGCTTCCACCGAGGGTGTAACTCATTTCCTCCCCGGTGCAGCAGGCTTTTTACTCGAAAAAGAGATCAAGTATTTGGGTCAGGTTGTTGCCGACCCCAAGAAACCTTTCGTTGCCATTATGGGCGGCGCCAAGATCAGCGACAAAATTGGCGTGATCAAGAACCTGTTGACGAAAGCGGATTTCGTGCTCATCGGCGGCGGTATGGCCAACACATTCTTCAAAGCCCAGGGCCTTGACATGGCTGATTCACTGGTTGAAGACGAAGCACTCGAAACCGCCAAGTCTTTGCTAAAAGATGCCGGTTCAAAATTGATGCTGCCCGTGGATGTAGTCCTCGCGGACAAATTTGACGCAGAAGCGCAATCCAAGACAGCCAAAGTTGGAAACGTTGAAGCAGGCTGGAGAATTCTGGATATCGGACCTGAAACTGTTGCCGCGTATGCCAAGGTCATCGAGACCGCAGCAACTGTGGTTTGGAACGGCCCGATGGGCGTATTTGAATTCCCGCGTTTTGCCAAAGGCACATTTGATGTTGCCAAAGCAGTCGCAGCCTGTAAGGGCGTCACTGTTGTAGGTGGCGGAGATTCAGTGGCTGCCATCCAGGAATCTGGTTTGGCAGACAAGATCACCCACATCTCCACTGGCGGTGGCGCATCCCTTGAGATGCTCGAAGGTTTGGAACTGCCAGGCGTTGCAGCCTTACAGGATAAATAATTCCTTCAAAATGAGAGGGTGAGTTGCTGGACAGATTCGGCGCCATGGAGTAGAATTCATCCGCCACCTGAACCAGTGCTTACCCTCGACCCTCGCACTGTCAGTTGTATTTTTTTGGAGGAACCAAGTTGGCTAATATCAAGTCTGCAATCAAACGTAACAAACAGAACGAAAAACGACGCATTCGCAACCGTGTTTACCGCGGTGTGGCAAGAACCTTTGTCTCTCGTGCTCGTGTCGCGATCTCAGGCAAGGATGAAGAAGCCGCCAAGGCTGCCACCCTCGCAGCAATTTCTGCTCTTGATAAAGCAGCTCAGAAGGGCGTGATCCACAAGAACAACGCCGCCCGTCGCAAGAGCCGCTTAATGAAATTGCTCGCTACACAGAAGTAATCGCTTTATTGACAAGCAATCAAGCGGGAGGTTAACCTCCCGCTTTTGCGTTTCAGTATGGCATTCAGGTATTTATTCTTAAGAAAAATCGCCTGTGTTATAATCCTTTAGGTTCAATCACTGAAGGAACGGGAAATCATTTATGTTTGAAAAAGAACAAAACTTCATTGCAGCTAAAATTTCAGAGTATCTAAAAGTAAATAATCTCCCCGAAATGGAAGTTCGCTGGGCGTGGATTCCTTTTAATGGTCAGTGGGGAATTTCCACTTCGTTCTTTCAATTGGCAGCCAAATCATTCGGCGCCGAAAAAGGCAATGTCGCCCAAAAAGCCAATGAAATTGCCCAGGGTGTGGCTTCTGCCATCGAAATCCCTGATGGATTCTCCAAAATTGAAGCAGTTAACGGTTATTTGAATCTCTATTTTTCAGCGGCTGACTATTCTCGCCGTGTGGTTGATGAAGTACTATCCGCTGGTAATGATTATGGCAAGGGCCAACCTCTTGGCAAGAGAGTAATGTTCGAATTTTCACAGCCCAACACCCATAAAGCGTTTCATGTGGGCCACTTGCGCAGCGCCTTTTTAGGGGATGTGTTATCACGCATCGCTGAAGCCGCCGGTTACGACGTTGTGCGTGCCAATTATCCCGGCGACATGGGGCTGCACGTGATCAAGTGGCTGTGGAATTACCTGAAATACCATAAGGGTGAAAAGCCTGAAAAAGATATCACCCGTTGGATGGGCGTCATGTACGCCGAAGCCAATAAACGGCTCGAAGAGAATCCAGACTTTGAAACTGAAGTGCGGGCCATCTATTCGCGCTGGGATCAAAAAGACCCCGAAATTGTGGAGTGCTGGAAAGAAACCCGTGAATGGTCTTTAACCGGTTTTAGAGAAATGTACGAAAAACTGGATATCAAGTTTGACCGCTATTACTTCAACTCGATGTTTGAAGAACCCGGCAAAGAAATGGTCGCGGAGTTAATTGAACGCGGCATTGCCGATGACGAACGTCCGCAGGGCGGGGCAGTCATCGTCAAACTGGATGAGAAGCTCGGGTTGAAAGAAGAAAAATTCCGCGTAATCGTGGTGCAGCGTTCTGACAGTACCGCATTATACGCTACAGAAGACCTGGCACTGGCCAGGCAAAAATTCCTCGATTATCCAGACCTCGAGAAATCCTACTACGTTGTGGATGTGCGCCAATCTCTGCATTTCACGCAGGTTTTCAAAACGCTTGAAATTGCAGGGTTTGATTGGGCGACTCGCTGCCAGCATGTCTCATATGAATTGGTTAATCTACCCGGTAACGTGGTGATGGCTTCTCGTGAAGGCACGGTTGTGCTGCTTGAAGATCTGCTCAGAGAAGCCACCTCGCGTGCGCTTGAAGTGGTGAGAGAAAAGAACCCCGATCTCAGCGAAGAAAGCAAGTTGAAAGTGGCTGAGGCAGTCGGTCTGGGTGCAGTTAAATACCCAATGGTTTCACGTGACAGCGGCAAAATCGTTACTTTTGACTGGGAAACTGCCCTGGATTTCAACGGGCAAGCCGCCCCTTATATCCAATACGCATACGTCAGGGCGAACAGTATTTTGAAGAAGTACAACGCTCCGCTGCCGGAATCAATCACCCCAGGTGATCAACTCTCGGCCAGCGAGATCGCGTTGATAGATTTAATTGCACGCATGCCTGGTGAAATTCAAAAGGCAGCCAAGGAATTAAAGCCATTGACCATCAGCAACATGGCTTATGAACTGGCTAAAGCGTTCAATGATTTTTATGGTCAATGTCCCGTACTGATTGCTGAAGAACCGGTGAAATCCGCGAGGATTCGGCTGGTGGCAGCAGCAAAACAGGCGATTGCAAATAGTTTGGCGTTACTGGGCATCACAGCCCCACAAGCGATGTGAAAAAAGGCTCGTAAACCAAATTATTTTTAAGGAGATGATCTAAATGGCAAGAATTAGAACTTTGATCATGGGAGCAGCCGGTCGCGATTTTCACAATTTCAATGTGTTTTATCGTGACAATAAGGATTATGAGGTAGTCGCTTTTACGGCCACCCAAATCCCAAATATTGATGGCAGAAAATATCCCGCTGAACTTGCTGGCTCATTATACCCGGCGGGAATCCCGATCTACCCTGAGAGCGATTTGCTCAAACTGATCAAGGAACAAAAAATTGAGCAGGTAGTCTTTGCGTATAGCGACGTGCCACATGAATTTGTGATGCATAAAGCATCTATGGTTTTGGCTGCAGGCGCGGATTTCAAACTGATGGGCACCGATTCCACCCAGGTGAAATCGACCAAGCCCGTTGTATCCATTTGTGCGGTACGTACCGGTTCAGGCAAAAGCCAGACCACCCGCCGCGTATCTCTGATCTTGCGCGAAATGGGATTCAAGGTGGCGGCCATCCGGCACCCCATGCCTTACGGCGACCTGGTCAAACAAAAAGTGCAGCGCTTTGCCACCTATGCTGACCTCGACAAACACGAATGCACCATTGAAGAACGAGAAGAATACGAACCTCATTTGGATAACGGCGTGATCGTCTATGCCGGTGTGGATTATGAAGCCATTTTGCGTCAGGCTGAACAGGAAGTGGATATTGTCTTATGGGATGGCGGAAACAACGACTTCTCATTCTACAAACCCGACCTGAACATTGTGGTAGCCGATCCCCATCGTGCCGGACACGAACACGCTTA
>PNNU01000166.1 GCA_013824385.1 Anaerolinea sp. | reverse complement strand
TCGCGTTGAGCGAGCAATTGTTGCGCTTTTTTGATCTCGTCAGGGATGGTAATCCTCATCTGATCGATCAAATCCAGCATGCGATCTTCATCCACGACAACGCTGTGGGTGAACCAAATAGGCTTGCTTTCGTTAAAAAGCTCTTCAAGTCGATCAACCAGATGCAAGATATCCATGTAGATACTCCTTACAATATTATATCCAATTACTTAGATATCTGTTGCAATTATAGGGCCAACTATCAATCCCTTAAGGTATGGCCAGGAACGATCGGGTTGTTATCCCCCAGATTGGACAGTTTTTTTTTCAATATCTCTTCAACAGATTTGGGAACCATGGTGCTGATGTCCCCGCCAAGAGCGGCAATCTCTCTCACCGTTGAAGAGGAGAGAAAGGTATGTTCCTCGCTGGTGATCAAAGCCATCATTTCTACGTTATGGGTCAACCGGTGATTGGCCAGCGCCATGCGGAATTCATATTCAAAATCAGAAAAAACGCGCAGCCCCCTGATCATCACCTTTGCACCGATGCTTTCGCAAAAATTCACGGTCAATCCGCTGTAACCACAGACGGTAACCTTGGGGTTGTCTTTAAATACATCCTGGACAAGGCTGATTCTTTCTTCAGGAGACAACAAGAAATTCTTGAGGGGTTTATCATAAACAGCAACTACCAATTCGTCCACCAATTTGGCTGCACGGTTGGCAATATCAATATGTCCATTATGGATGGGATCGAATGATCCAGGGAAAACGGCTTTTAACATTTGCTCCTAACTCATATCACTATTTTCAGAATGCCAAAATTCAGATACTTTACCTAATAATAATGCATTTTCGGGGTTTGAAAGAGTTGGATCAGCGGCAAATAATTCTTCTGCAACACTGCGGGCCAATTCGATTAAACGGATATCGGTAATGCGTGCCATGCGTAAATCTGCAAAACCAGATTGGCGGTAACCGATAAAGTCACCGGGACCGCGCTGCTGCAAATCTTTTTCGGCGAGTACAAAACCATCGTTGGTTTCGGTCATCACTTTAAGGCGTTCATTTTCAAGGGAGTCTTCCGTCTCGGGGATGAGTACACAGATGGACTGATCGTCGCCCCGTCCGACCCGGCCGCGTAATTGATGCAGCTGAGCCAAACCAAAACGATTGGCGCCTTCAATCATCATCACCGCAGCGTTGGGGATATCCACGCCGACCTCAATGACTGTTGTAGAAACAAGGATTTGAAATTCCTTATTTCTAAAGGATTTCATGACAGATTCTTTTTCATCCGGGGTCATTTTTCCGTGCAGCAAACCGACTTTTAGATCAGGGAAAATCTCTTTTTGCAGAAGGTCATGGTCATCTACTGCGGCTTTGACTTCATCATTTTCGCCCTGATCAATGAGTGGATAAACGATGAAAGCCTGGTGACCGGTTTCGATGTTGTTTCTGACGAGTTGGTAAGCGCGCTCACGTTCAAGGGGACTGAGGACGTAAGTCTTAACCGGTTTTCTGCCAACGGGCATTTCATCCATGATCGAAAGCTCAAGGTCGCCGTAGAGGGTAAGCGCCAAAGACCGAGGGATGGGAGTGGCGGTCATCACTAGTAGATGGGGATTGGTGCCTTTTTTGCGTAAAGCAGCCCTTTGAGCTACACCAAAACGGTGCTGTTCATCAATGACCGCAAATTGTAAGTTCTTAAATTGAATCGGATCTTCTATCAAGGCATGGGTGCCAATAACCAGTTTAATCGTGCCTTCCAGCAGCCCTTGTTTGATCGTTTCTCGATCTTTGGCGTTGGTGTCGCCTGTGAGCAGATAAATTTCGCTGCTTTTCAATGGCGAATCAGGGTTGGCTTCATCGGCCAAAAATTTTTGCATGGATCGATAATGCTGTTCTGCGAGGATACCTGTGGGGGCCATGATGACGGCTTGTCCGCCTTTAAGCACCACAATGGCGGCTGCCAGGGCGGCAATAATGGTCTTGCCTGAACCCACATCACCCTGCAGCAATCGGTTCATCGGGCTTCCACTTGCAAGGTCTTTTTGAACCTCAGCAAATGTTTTTTGCTGCGCACCTGTCAATTGAAATGGAAGCGATTCAACCAATTGTTTGATCTTCGTAGATTCAAGTTTAAATTTTTCAGCATTTTGAGTGACCCAAGACTTTTTTTGCTGCAATACTCCCAATTGGAGCAGGAAAATCTCATCGAAAGCAAGACGGCGCTGTGCGGTAAGCAGAGCTTCGTGACTTTTCGGATAATGGATCTGGCTCAATGCTGTGTTCAGGTCTGTGATATTCGCTTTAGTGCGGATGGATGGCGGCAGAAAATCCGTTACGCGATTGGCATAGAAACTTACTGCTTCATTAACCGCGGTACGGACAATTTTCTGAGACAAACCGGCAGTCAGCGGATAAACCGGAATAATGCCATTTGTGCTGAGGTGGCTCTGGTCCAGTTCTTCGAAACTGGGGTCGTTCATTTGTTTGCGGCCGAGGTAGGGTTCGACCTTGCCAGAGATTACCAACTGTTTGCCGTGCTGAAACTGGTTGGCGAAGTTTTGGGCATATTTACTGCCCCTAAAGAAAGAGAGTCGCAGGAAACCCGTACCGTCACTGACAACAACCTCAACACGAGAAAGTTCACGATTGCGGATTTTTGTTACCAAGACGCTTTGCACTGTGGCGATGATGGTAAGAACATCATCATATTCAAGGTGGTTAATTGTTTTTAGGGTCGAATAATCATCATGACGACGGGGGAAGAAGTACAACAAATCACCAATGGTATTAACGCCAAGATTTTTAAAATCTGCTGCTCGGCTCATTCCAATTTTGTTGAGAAGGTGCAGCGGGGCGGTTAATCCGAGGGTGGGTTTGGGTGGCGGCGTCGTATGAACCGGAGCAGAATACCTTGGCTCACCATTCCGATTGGGGAAAGGGTGCTGTGGAACCGAGGTTCCCTGCCTGGACTCTTGTTGAGCGGGTTTATCGCCGCCAATCAGCTGAAAAAGAACATTTATGGATTGTTCGCGCTCTTCAACTGAAGATCGACTGTATTTGGAAAAGAAAGTTTCAATTTTGGATTTTAATTCTTCAGACACACCTTCGTTATTTAATTCAGGGCGAAGGGCTGGCAAAAACTTTTCAAGACCGCCGATAATGGCTCGGTTGGCGTACTTGTTTTGTACTTCCAATTGAAGAATTTTACGGATTTTGTCCAATGAAATCGGCATGCGTATATTTTACCCTAAAGACTGCAAATCCATTTTATGGTGAAGGAGTTAATTGGTTTTTTCGATGACCACCAGACCAAATCCTTTAGGCCCGATCAAGGATGCCAGGTAATTATTATGAGGATGTTCGGTGTAAGTTGTATTTGGATAGTTTTCTTCCAGGTATTGCTTAATTAATTTAGCTTCTTGAATGGCAGGTGGTGTCGATTGTAGAAAAGAAACCTGAAACAGATCATCAAATTCATCAATGTATTCGATAAAATATTCGATCACCCCATGATTGTTTTTCATTTTATCTATGGGCGTAAATTTCCCATCTTCAAGACTGAATACTGGCAAAAGTGAGAGCATTTCCCCAACCACTCCCTGGCCCTTGTCAATAAAACCTGCGTTGTGCAAATAGGATAATCCTGGTGTGCAGAGCAAGGTGTAAATATGTGGAACCTGCTCACGCAGGGTTTCTTCAATTTGATTTCCATTAATATTTTTGGATATTAAATCAACCGCAGATTGAACAAGAAACCCCTGACCAATGGATAAAGTCTGGCTGTCGATAAGGTGAACCGAGGCGCGCCCTCTAATTTTATTGAGCAGATCAAGAATCAAGTTATAAACTGGATTTATCTCTTTAGAATGAAGAATTATGTAAACGTCATCAAAATGATTAACACTGTTTTCAATAATGTCTCGAACCTCATCGCAATCAGGAACTTTAACAACCGGGGTTTGGTTTAGCTTTAAATATTTGGGAAAATCCTGAGCGCCAATTTGAGGTTTCTCTTTGGAATTAACAAAAGAATACTCCGTTTTAAAGTTGATAAAACGGAGGCAAATATACTCTGGGAAGTTAACCCTGGTAAACTGTGCGGCGTTGTCAGCGATGATACAACTTGATGACATAAAACTCACTCGAGAGAAATGATCAGTTGATAGTGGGGTTGTCCACCTTCGTGCACTTCGATTTCATGATCTGGATAGAGTTGGGAAAGGTAAGTGCTTATCTCTTCAACATCATTTAGTTTTATGTTTTCACCATAAAAGAGAGTAATTCTCTCTCGTGCAGACATATCCGCTTTTTTGAGGAGCATGGTACAGGCTTCTTTGACTGAGTCACCCGAAACCAACAATTTTCCGTTCAAGAGGCCGATAATCTTGCCAACTTGCACTTCAACCCCATTAAGTTCAACAGTACGAGTGGCGGTTGTGATTTCACAGGTATCCACTTCAGCGAGTGCTTCGGCCATATCGGCTGCAATTTTGCTAATATCGCCTTCAGGATCAAGACGAAGCATGGCAGAAAGACCTTGTGGAATGGTTTTGGATTCAATTACAAATACGTTCTTTACGCTGACAGATTTAGCTGTATTTGCAGCTAAAATGATGTTTTTATTGTTAGGCAGGATGATTATGTTGTTTGTTGGCAGATCTTCAAACGCTTTAAGAATCTCTTCAGTGCTGGGATTCATGGTTTGACCACCTTCAATGATGGCAGCAACACCCAGGCTGGCCAGGATGCGGGAAATTCCCAAACCAGGCGAAACAGCTACAACTGCAATATTGCCTTCTTGAAAATCGTTCAGCTTATAACTTTTTGGTTTTTGTTTTGATTTGTCCATTTGTAATTGCAGGTTTTCCATGGCGACCTTGGACCAGGAGCCAATGGTTGAAATATAATTTAAAGGCTCGTGACTTTTGGCAGCTTCAACATGGATGTGCATCCGGTACATACCGTCGCCTTCACCAACCTGCACGGAAGTTCCGATTTCAGACAATTTTTCGTAAAAATTTTCGAGATTCAAGGCTTCTTTGGTTGAAAAATCAATCACTACTTCAACATCCTGTCCTTCTTCTACTTCATCCATGGAATCTGAAAGATCCATGTTTGCTAAAGGTTGGATTAAGACTGCAGAAGCATCGATGGCTTGTCCCTGGGTAAAACGGTACATACCTTCAAGGATGAAAAATAACCCTTTACCGCCTGAATCAACCACACCGGCGGATTTTAAAATGGGTAATAATTCGGGGGTAAATTTTACAGATTCATCTGCAGCATTGACAGCGATTTTTAGCAATTCACCAAGGTCATTTGTGCGAGCTGAAGCGTTTTCAACGGCAATGGAGATGTCTTTGATAACAGTGAGAATGGTGCCTTCAACTGGACGAACCACACCTTTATATGCTGTATTGCGGCTTTCACTTAGGGCTCTGGCGAAGATTTCATGATCCATTTCTGGCAGACTATCAAGGGCGCGGGCAAATCCACGCCAAATTTGTGAAAGAATGACACCAGAATTTCCCCTGGCTCCCATCAAGGCGCCTTGTGCAATATCTTTCGCCATCTTACCAATATTCGTCTCAGTTGAACTAGATACCTCATTGAATGCTGCCTGCATAGTTAAAAGCATATTTGTACCAGTATCACCATCTGGAACTGGGAAAACATTCAAGGAATTAACCAGTTGCTGATTTGCTTTAAGCCATGAAAGCGAAGCTTCAAGAAGTTTCTTTAATTTTTGACCTTCAATTGATGTAATGGGTTTTTTAGAATCGGTCACTTTTGTACTCGTTTCAAGAGAGGTAATTGTCATGTGGTTTTTTTAGGGATAAGGTTTGGGATTAATCAGGGTTACTAATGCGCAATCCGCGCACATGGACGTTTACCTGATCCACAGATAAGCCTGTTGTGTTTTCAACCTGATATTTTACATTTTCAGAAACACTTGAAGCCACTGATTTAATTCGGGTGCCGTATTCAACGATCACAAAGATATCAATATTAACGTCAAGGCCATTAAATGCAATTTCGACACCGTGAATAGGGTCTTTTACAAGAGCATTGGAGAGGCTTTGGGCAAAATTCTTATCAGCCAACCCTACGATTCCATAAGATGTAAGAGCTGATTGATAGGCAATAGCAGCGATGGCCCGATGTGAGATGTATATACTTCCTAAGGTATTCTCGGCAGAGTTCATATGTTTTTCCTTGTGTTTATAACATTCTTTCTTGAAAAAAGATACGGTATGTGATAAAATTCGACGTTGCTTGTTATGAAATCAATTGTACCCAAAAATTAGTAGGTTGTACTGAAAGGGATTTAAAATGGCAAAGTGCGCGACTTGTGGCAAGGCAACTGTATTTGGTCATAATCGTAGTTTTTCTCAGCGAGCTACCAATCGTATGTTCAAACCGAATCTTCAAAAAGTAACAGTGGTTGTAAATGGCCAACCTGTTCAACAAGTTCTATGCGCTAAATGCATCAGAACTTTGGTGAAAAGCAACTAAGGTTTTAACAGCTGACATAAAAATTGCGGATGGTGAAGTTCCCAATCCGCAATTTTTTGTTTAAACAAGGCTTACGCGTAATTCTTCAATTCCGGCTGTAATACCGGCAGGATGATGGAATATTGCCGAGGCAGAAACAAAGGCAATTGCTCCTGCATCTCTGACCAAAGCGATATTATCTGTATTAATACCGCCATCCACTTCAATAATGGGCGGGGTCTCGCACTTCTGTGCAAGGGTTGAAATTCTGGCAATTTTTTCGATCACTTCAGGCATGAATTTCTGCCCAGAATACCCTGGATTGACTGTCATTACCAATATCAAGTCGGCAAACGCAATTATTGGCTCAATCACTTCGACCGGCGTTGATGGATTAATGGCAATACCAGCTCTACAGCCGGCTGCTTTGATCTTTGCCAGTGTATCGAGGGTTAGAGGGTTATTTTCGGGGTGAATGGTGATGTTTGAGGCGCCGGCATTAATGAAAGCATCCAGCAGATTCTCTGGTTTTTCAATCATCAAGTGGCAGTCCAGGGGTAATTTTGTGATTTTCCGACATGTTTCTACGATGAATGGACCCATGGTCAAATTGGGGACAAAATGTCCATCCATGACATCGATATGAATCCAATCAACGCCTGCTTTTTCGCAAGCAAAAATATCATTCTGTAGATGGGCAAAATCAGCAGACAGGATTGAAGCAGAGAGGATATATTTCATTTTTAACTAACC
>PNNU01000165.1 GCA_013824385.1 Anaerolinea sp. | reverse complement strand
GCCAATATAACCGGCGAGCAATCCCAGTGCTAATCCGATAAAGGTCGCAATTAGGCCTGCGATCAGTCCAATCATGAGTGATACACTCGTGGCTCTTACCAATTCAGTAAGCACGTCTCGGCCGAAGTTATCGGTTCCCAGTGGTAAAGTGCGTACACTGGCGACTTCTTTAATATTCACATAATCAGCCTGGTTAATGGTACCAACTTGTTCCAGGACGCCAGTATCAACGTTTTTTGCTGCAAGAATTAATCCCTCATCAGAAAGAAGTCCGGCTAGCGATTTATCAAGTCTTTGGTAATATCGCTGTTGTGAAAATATCATCCCCGGAATATTCTTCTTGGAATCATAATTCGTCGTCCACAGATCAATGAGTTGAGTAGTGTTGGTGGTATCAATCTGTTCAGCAGGGATTCCAACTAACACCAGATAGTCTTTTATATCGCTGCGCTCTTTATCACCCAGCTTTGCCGCAATTCTTTTTGCGCTGGCATCAGTCAGGTTTAGCGTATATGCCTTTGAGGAGAAGACAGTATCGTATGTGCTGACGTAGGTGCCGGGTGGGAAGAAAGATCCCTGTGCAATAATTTCCAGTGGGGGATTTGGTACAAAAAGTGGGTAGAAAATCACGATCAGCAAAATAGCTGCGAAAATACAAAAACCGGTTACAAATTTGCTAGAGTGGAAGACTTGCTCAAGGGTATGTTTCATATCATCATCTCTGCCTAATCTGTCTGCGCGGCTTTAATGCGCGGGTCGATCAAACCATAAATGATTTCGATAGCAAAGTTCGCAATCAGCACCATGACTGTAATAATCAAGGTTACCGCCGAAATCAAAGGGTAATCCTGCCCTTGAATAGCAGATAGTAGCGTGGTTCCCAAACCAGGATAACTGAAAATGATTTCAGCCACCAAAGCACCGCCAACCATGGTTCCTATGGCCAACGCCAAACCAGTAATCTGGGGGAGCATGGCATTTCTGAACACATAACCAACAATTTTGCGATCTTTGATGCCTAGGAAACGGGCGTATTTTACATAATCTGCATTTAATTCGTAAATAGACATTGAGCGCATACCAATGGCTTGGCCGCCAATCGCAATGAGTACGATTGACCAGAATGGCAATTGATAGTGGACGATGACCGACCATATGAAGCGCCAACTAAACTCTGGAATCAAGTCAAAACCGTAGCCTCCGGATGTCGGAAACCACTTAAGATCCACTGCGAAGATTACCAACAAAATAACCGCCATACCAAAAGCGGGTAAATTACTAATGAAAAGGCTGACCGGCATAATGACTTTATCAAAGCCCTTTCGAATGTATGCCGCCAGCACCCCCAATACATTTCCAATAATCCAGCCTACGATAATAGCCGGGAATTGGAGACATACAGTCCACCATACGGATGATTTAAGAATATCCATAACAGGTCGGGGAAATTGACTGAATGATGAACCAAAATTACCTTGAAAAACATTGCTTACGTACAAGAAGAATTGGGTGATTATGGGCTTGTTGGTGCCAAATTGTGTTGCGTATTGCTCGTAAACTGCCTTCATCCCTGTTGAGTTCGACATACCTTGAGCAAGTCTTGATACGATGCCTGCCACGGGATCTCCCGGCATCAGTCGGGGAAGCGTAAAGTTCAGAAGAAAGGCAAAGACTGCGGTAACCAGTAACCAAAGCAGCTTGTTTAAGAAATACCTACGGTATCCTTTCAAGGCAATACCTCCTCATACTAGATAACAGCCATGTCCCGTGATAAGCGGAACATGGCTGTATTTTACTTCAATTCAGATTACTTAACCAGAGTCAGGTTGTAGAGACCAGCAACAGAATAGCCGTCGGTCAGATCGAGCGGGGGAACTGCAGGATCGGTTCCGTCACCTTCGTGCGGGAAGTTTGTCCAAACAGTTTCGTTAACTGTGTGGAAAGCTTGCGGGCGATACATCAGGGTGAAGGAGGGGACGTCGGTCAGGTAAGCCTTGACCAATGCTGTGTAGGTTTCTTTCAACTTGGCAGCATCAGTTTCGGTTGGGATGGAAGCAATCAGAGCGTTAACATCAGGATTGTTGTAGCCGCTCCAGTTACCATTCCAGTTGTTGGCGGTTCCAGCGAATTCGCCAGAGAGCAGGTGGCGGATACGACCCCAAGGTTGAGTTGGGCCAGCGCCGTCGGACCACATCATGAAGATGTCATAGCCTTCAGCGGGAAGTGGGGAGTTGGTAACAACTGTTTGATAGACACCCCATTCAGGGTATTGAGTGGTGATTTCGAGGCCAATGTTGGCGCCAGCAGCGGCAACAACTTCGATTGCAGCTTGCCAGTCAGACCAGCCATTGGGGCAGGTGGCGACATAAGACAATTTCTTGCCATCGATATCGCGGAAACCATCACCGTCGGTATCTTTGATTCCGGCTTCATCGAGAAGTGCATTTGCACCTTCGATGTCTTTGCCAGCGAATTGCAGGTCAGCAACAGCAGCCTGATCATAGAGAGCCTGTTCACCAGGAGTCGGGTTCATGAGAGACCGTGGGACCTGGGTGAAGGTGGCAGATTGATTGGTCATAGCGTTGGCAATGATGGTGTCATAATCGACAGCCATGGCGATTGCTTTGCGGACAGCAACGTTATCCAGACCCAAGGAAGCAGTGTTGAAGAAAGCGGTTGGGAGGCTGGCACCGATGCCGTAGGGGGCTTCGGGTAAGTAGGTGGAGATGGGCAGGCCTTGGGTTAACCAGAGATCCTGAACATTGGAGTTGAATTGTTGTGATACGTCAACTTCACCGGCTGCTAAAGCAGTGGTTCCAGCTGCGTTATCTTTGTAGATGATGTGAGCCAGGTACTTAGGAGCAGGAAGTTTGCCCCACATGGAGGCATCTTGTCCCCAATATGCATCGTTACGGATGTAGACAACTTTGGTGTCGTCAGAGAAGAATTTTCCGTAAGGACCAGAGTAAACAACATCTTCAGCAACATCAGCCATGAAGGCGGCTGAATCACCAGCGGCGCGGGCTTCCAAAGTTTCGGTCCATGCCTTCTGGTTCACATAATTGCTGCTCAAGTAAGCCTGAACAAGCAGGGGATTGAGAGCCTTGCCATCGTCGCCCAAAACTGCCATAACATCAACGGTTGAGGCATCAACAGCAACGATGTCAGCAATGAAATCTTTGTTGGCGACGCCTGTATTGGTGCTGTATTTCACATGGGAAGCCCAGGTGTAAGCAACATCATCAGCGGTCACGGCGGTGCCATCTGACCATTTGGCGGCGGCTTTGAGTTTGAAGGTGATCTTGGTCATGCCTTCGTCCCAAGCATAGGGGCCATCAGCTAACAAAGGATATACCTTGCCGTCCATCATGTTGTACATGTAGGGGGTTTCGAACATGATTGTGCGGGCATTGTCTTGCTGGGCAATAGCCATAGCGTTGTTACAGTTGGAGCTGTAAGGGTTCCAGCAGACAACGGCACTCCACTGCTGACCATTGAAATACAGGGTCTCAGTGCGGGGGAGGACGGTATCGCCAGCAACAACTTCGGCTGCTGCTTCACCAGAGGCGGCAGGAGCTTCAGTAGCTACAGGAGCTTCTGTGGCGGCAGCGGTAGCTGCAGGTGCTTCAGTGGCGACAGGGGCTTTTGCGCAAGCACCCAGAAGCAAAGTGAAGACGAGAACAACTGACAAAACAAGCATCAAACGTTTCATTTCTTCTTTCTCCTTTTATAGTACGGGTTGGAAAATATCAGATCTTCTACAAGCAAGATTGTTTAGGTTAACCACCTCCTTTTAGTAAGATAATTAAGTAAGAACAAGTTGAGAGAGTTCGATATATGGAAACAACCATACAATAACATTTAACTCTCAAACCATACTTGGATATTTAGGGTTCTTTCTTTTTTAAAGTTCTAACTTTGTTACACATAATCGCATAGATCAATAATCTTTACTTGAGTTAAGTCAAATTAGGTGCTTTTTGAATGATTACATTTTCTGGAAAACATACTTATGGGTTTTACCTTGGACGCCGTTGAATACTTCATAATCTCAACGATCACCCCCCTATGGGTAACATCCTTGGAACTTTCATAAGTATTATCCACCTGAATAAAGGTGGTGTAAGAAGCAACTGCTTTAATCGAGAGCGGCATACAATCCTTCTGAGTTTCCTCTTTACCCGAGTAGACTAGTTCGGAACCTGATAACTGCCGATATTTCTTCAAACAAGGTTTTTTCGACACCAACTGGTGGGATATACCCAAAAAAGCGACTATTCATTATTGATGATTTTCATGAGAGCGCTTTCATGAATATGGATATTATATGTATATTTTTTCTAAAAGTCAATCACTTATTTATTTTTCTTCTTTTTTTGACCACAAAATTATATTCGGGTAATAGTTATTGGCTTTTTTGATTACTTATTCACACAAAACCAGCCAAAAGATTTACCAATTTGTTCGCATATATTATTAAATATCAATAGAAGACGCAATTTGCATTCTGAGGAACCTCAACCTGTAATCCTAGTGATTACTTAGTCAAATTTATCATCCGCTTGTCGCGGCCAAACTGATACCTAAACAATTTAATCGATCTAGAGATCGTTCGTGGACTTCACAAAATCCAAAATGTCATTGATCTTGCAGAAAGCCAGACCCGTTACCGTGTCTGCACCGCCGTAATAGATGGCAATTCTGCCGGTTGGCTCATCATAAAGTGACGCACATGGGAAGGCTACATTAGGAGTATCACCCACACATTCATATAAAGTCTGCGGAGACATAAGGTAAGGTCCGCCGCGATATTTTACTTTCCAGGGCTGCTCAAGATCCAGCAAAGCTGCACCGTAGCTGTAAACAAAACCGTTGCAAGAAGTTAAAACACCGTGATAGAACAACAGCCAGCCTTCGGGGGTTTCAATGGGCACTGGTCCCGCCCCCACTTTGGTGCTCTGCCAGCCGCCCTTGGTGCCCATCACAAAACGGTGTTCGCCCCAATGGATCATATCCAAGCTCTGGCTGATGTAAATATCACCAAACGGGGTATGTCCGTTGTCACTGGGACGGCTAAGCATCACATATTTGCCGTTGATCTTGCGTGGAAAGAGCACACCGTTGCGGTTAAAAGGCAACAGGGCGTTTTCAAGAAAGTGGAATTTTTCAAAATCATAGGTGTAGCCAATGCCGATGGTGGGGCCATGGTACCCGTTGCACCAGGTCACATAGTAGCGGTCTTCCAGCCAAACCACGCGGGGATCGTAGCGATATTGGTATTGGGCAATCTCGGCATCGTCACACTGCCAGTTGATCGGGGCATCTTCCAGTTTCCAATCAAAACCGTTGTCGCTGAATCCTCGGTGCAGATTCATTTCACGTTTTTTATTGTCACACCTGAATACACCCGCATACTTGCCCTTGAAAGGTACCACTGCGCTATTGAAAATACTGTTGGATGATGGGATCAAATCCCTGGGGATGATGGGGTTGGCCGAATAACGCCAGATAATTTCGGTATTGCCAGCTGGACGCTCCTGCCAGGGAATATTGGGTAATACATTTGAACCAGTCATGAGATTTAGCCCTTTCTTGGAATGAAAATGTTCATGTAATAAATCGGTATATTGACTCTCGATTGAATTGATGTATACTCATTTTTGGAAGCGCTTCCATTATAGCATAATCCAAAAAATTCAGATCAACGGCTAAACAACAATCGTGAAAAACCAACAGGATCAGAGAGAGAATAATCTAACACTTGATGATATTGCACAACTGGCCGGTGTGTCACGGTCTACGGTTTCGCGAGTGGTCAATGAACATCCGAGTGTCAAAAAGGATGTCCGTCAGCGCGTTTTGGATATCATCGAAGAAAAACATTTCCACCCCAATGCCGCCGCCAGAACCCTGGCCATGCAGCGATCTTGGACAATTGGCCTGATCTTGCCCCATAGTGTCAGTACTTTTTTCACTGACCCATACTATCCTAACTTGTTAATGGGCATCGCCAAAGCCTGCAATTTATATAGTTACACCCTCGCCCTCTTTTTGGTTAGTACAAAAGATGATGAAGAAAACGTGTTTCCGCGTGTCGGGCGTAAGGGTTTTCTGGATGGCGTGATTATTCAATCGGGTCACCACGGAGACCAGGGCATCATAGGCAGAATGATCGACCAAAAGATCCCGCTGGTGGTGGTAGGCCGACCATTTCGTTCGGATAATGTGACTTATATTGATATAGACAACATCAATGCGGCTAAAACAGCTGTAAATTATCTAAGTAAAACCGGATGCCGAAAAATCGCCACCATAACAGGACCTGTTGATAGTACTGTTGGCATTGACCGTCTGGACGGATATCGGCAAGCCATCAAAAAAGAAAACGGCCAATTGGACGAATCCCTGATCGTGGAAGGAAATTTTACTGAAACCGGCGGCTACCTGGCCATGCAGAAACTGCTTCCTTACAAACCGGATGGCGTCTTTGCTGCTTCAGACGTGATGGCAGTAGGTGCCATGAAAGCGATTGAAGAAGCCAATCTACGCATTCCACAAGACGTTTCGATTATTGGTTTTGACGATCTTCCGGCAGCTTCTTATGGCAGCAATCAACTTTCAACTGTCAGACAGAACGTGCCCGAATTGGGGCTGCGCTCCGTAGAAAGCCTTATCGAGCAGATTGGAGATGACAGCCTTGCACCACGCAGAATAATTATGGACACTGATCTGATTATTCGACAATCATGCTTCCGTTTGGCAGACTTCGATCAAATTGAGATCAAGTAATTAAAATGAACCAGTTACAACAGACGACAAATTGTTTTTACGGCCATTCTCTTGTAAAATCATTCTGATGCTAAGCATCAGAGCATCTTCTTCCAGATCGACCAATAAAATCCGCTGGAAAGACGGATTTTATTGGTTTAATAATGAAGAAACAATATTCCTATAGTATTTTTATCAATTGGGTTGATAATGACATAATATATACCTATTTGGGATGACCCCAACCATGGAAACGGGGAATTAAGATGACCGACATTTTGAAAGTAGAAGACCTCTCAAAAAAATATAATGAGTATTATGCGGTATCACCGGTAAGTTTTTCGCTCAAACCGACAGAAATCGCAGTGATCACCGGCCCGAATGGCTCAGGGAAAACAACTCTCTTCTCATGTCTGACTGGTTTGATTCACCCAAGCAGCGGCACGGTAAAGGTGGCCGGGTTTGATCTGTACAAAGACGAAGTGGAGG
>PNNU01000164.1 GCA_013824385.1 Anaerolinea sp. | reverse complement strand
AGTTATTACCCCTGATCAGTATTTTGATGATCGTTGCGTTTGCATTGGCTGCATGCGCAAAACCGACCGCTGCACCCGCTGCAGCTGAAGTAACCTTCTGGCACGCTTACGGCACTGGCTCTGCTGAGGAAGTTGCATTGACCAAACTTTTAACGCAGGCTGCTGTTGATATGCCAGAAATCAAGGTTAATGCACTTCAGGTTCCATTCAACGATATTTTCAATAAATATCGCACTGACGTTGCCGCCGGAAGTGGTCCTGATATGTTCATTGCCCCCAATGATTCATTGGGTGATGATGCCCGTGCCGGCCTGGTGGCAGATATTACTGAACTTGCCAAAGGCAAACTTGATGGCGTAAACCAACTTGGTATCGATGGTATGAGCGTTGATGGTGTTCTCTATGGTATTCCCGAAAGCCTCAAGGCAGTTGCTTTCTGGTATAACAAAGAATTGCTCCCCACGCCTCCTGCGACTACCGATGAACTGCTTGCTCTGATGCAGGGCGGCACCGAAGTCTCTATCAGCTACGGCTGCTACCATCACTTTGGTTTCTTTGGCGCTTATGGCGGAAAAATCTTCGACGATTCATGGAAAGTTGTTGCTGACCAGGGTACCGGCGTTGCAGATGCGATGGCCTTCTTGAATGAAGCTTATCAGATCTCCAAAACCAATTCCTGGCCGAAAAACGACAGCGATGGTCTTGCCCCCTTCAGTGAAGGAAAAGCTGTTGCGATCACCAATGGTAACTGGGCAATGGGCGATTACAAAAATGCCCTTGGCGATAAATTGGCCGTGACCGCGCTGCCCGCTGGCCCCACTGGCCCCGCCACCCCATTCCTAGGTGTTGATGGATTCTATTTCAATCCAACAAGCACCAATCAGGAAGCTGCCCTGAAGGTTGCTCTATTCCTCACCAACGCCGCTTCACAGACCGTCATGATGAACGAAGCCGGTCACGTTCCTGTGCGCACTGACGTCACCATCACCGATCCCCTGATCCAGGGTCTCGTGGATGCCTTCAATAAAGGCGCCACCATCCGCCCGCAGGTTCCTCAGTTAGGCCTATACTGGTCCAACTTCTGCGGTACTGATGAAGTTTTCGAAAAGGGTGTCGCCGCTGCTGAATGGGTCGCCACTGGCACCGCAAACGCAAACAAGTAAGAAATTTACTACTTGGCTAATGGATAATTTACTCATTTAACCAAGGCTTCGAGTCAAAGCAAGTGGGAGCGATCTCATTTGCTTTGACTTTTACAAAAATCCACCCGGACCATATTCGCGAGGGACTGATGGCAACGATAACTGTACCGGTAAAGCGCAAAGTCAACTTACGGCGTGCATTCATCCCATATCTATATTTATTACCTGCGTTTGTTGTGCTAGGGGTAATTACTTTTTACCCTTTGGTCTACCAGGTTATCATTTCGTTCACTGATTTTCAGACAAAAGACCTTTTATTGGGATTAAATTCCCCAAAGTTGAACCATATTCAATTTAAAAATTACATAGATATCATCACCGGCGGACTGCCAGTTCAGAATTTTGATTTCTTCAGAGTTCTGACCTACAACTTCTGGTGGGCCATAACAAATGTAATGGTTCATGTCCCGGCTGGTGTTTTAATCGCAGTATTAATGAATGTGAAAGGCATCTGGTTCAAGAGACTATATCGTGCCATTTACGTCCTTCCTGTTGTCATTCCTCCAATTGTAGTGGGAACCATTTGGCGGAACATTTTTGATGAGCAATACGGCGCGATGAACCAGGCTTTAACAGCAACCTCCCAATTGTTTGGGAATATTGACCCTGTGAAAATCCGTTGGTTATTTGAATATAAACCTCCAATTCCATGGCTTCTGCCAAACGGTCCGCTGCCATTGGCATACTATGCCATGATGATCGCCAATTTTTGGTTAGGTTGGCCTTTTATGGTTTTAGTGGCAACAGGCGCCCTGCAAAGCATTCCAAAAGAACTTTATGAAGCAGCCTCCATTGATGGGGCATCACGCACCTTTCAGTTTTGGAATATAACAGTTCCTTTGATCAGACCAGCAATGATCCCGGCTGCCATGTACGGGTTCACCATGTCTTTCAATCTCTTTAATTTTGTTTACTTCATGTCAGGTGGTGGACCAGCAAGAACGACAGAGATTCTGGTAACTTTCGCTTACGACCTTGTAAGGAATTTACGCTTGTACGGCGCTGCTGGCGCATTCTCTGTGATCATATTCTTTGTGGTGCTTTCAATTTTCCTTATTACAAACCGCATCACACGAGCCACAGAAAGTTATTCGGAGTCTTAAGATGACAACCATAACCCAAACAGACAAACCAAAGAACTTTCTTGTTCGTTTTTTTAACATAGATACTTCTGGCAGCAAGGGTGGGAGCGAGAAACTACCCCTTTGGAGGCAGTTGGTTATTCAATTGTTATGTCTCCTTATCACTATTGAAGTGATGTTTCCGATCATGTATATTATCACCCTCGCATTCAGTTCTAAATCAACAAGACCCTCAACCTTGGAACTATTTCCAAAAGAAATCTCTCTGGTCGCCTTTCAACAAGTATTAACCCGCCCAACCGCTAACCCGGTAACCTTTTTGGAGCTCTTAAAGAATAGTTTCTTGCTTTCAGTTATCGTGGGACTCGTTGCGCTGCTTGTAGCCGTTACTGCGGCATATGCTTTTTCGCGTTTCAAGTTTAAACTGCGCCAGATGTTGATGATATTGGTCTTTATTCCGTTGCTGATGCCAGCGGTAGGTCTTGCAACCCCTTTGTTTTTATTGATGAATAGCTTGCAGGTTAAGACTTGCGCGGATGGCGCAATGGCAATACAACCATTCTCTGCATGCGATCCAGGTGTTGCGGCAAAACTGCTTTTCAATTTAAGGGATTCCTTGATCGGAGTGGGTATAGCCATGATTTCTACAGCTTTACCATTTGCGGTTTGGAATCTGAAAGGCTATCTGGATACAATTCCGAAAGAGCTGGAAGAAGCTGCGGCAATTGATGGTGCGGATTCAAATCAAGTTTTTTTTAGAATTGTCTTGCCGTTAGCAGCGCCTCAAATGGCTGTGACGTTTTTCCTCGGCTTTATCGGGCACTGGCAGGAGTTTGTTTTGCCCTGGTTATTCCTGACCAAACCACAAGATTACACCCTGGCAATGACGCTATATAACATGACAGGCCAATACGCAAGTTCCATTCCATGGAATCGCTTTGCTGCAATGGCAATCATTGTGGCTTTACCTGTCGCAATTGTGTACGTATTGCTGCAAAAGCAAATTGTAAGCGGGTTAACCGCTGGCGGCGTTAAAGGCTGACAAAGAAAAAGGCGGCCGAGAGGCCGTCTTTTCAATTCTGGAGCAAATGGAATGAAGAAAAAATTGTTTTTATTATTACCAATGGTTTTGACACTCATGGCAGGATGTACGTTTGTTCAACCGAGAGAGTTACTAACAAGAAATGTAAAGGAAACTGAGCCTTTATTGATCTCATCGCTATGGTGGAGAACAGCCGTCTTTTATGAGATTTTTGTGGCCAGTTTTTATGACAGTAATGACGACGGGATCGGGGATTTTAATGGCATCACTGAAAAATTGGATTACCTGAACGATGGGAATCCAGAAACAAACACTGATCTTGGAATTACAGCAATTTGGCTAATGCCAATTCATCCATCCCCTTCCTATCATGGATATGACGTACTGAATTATTACGGAGTCAATCCAGAGTATGGCAGTTTGGCGGATTTTAAACATTTTCTGGAGGAAGCCCATAAACGTGGAATTAAAGTGATCATTGACCTCGTTCTAAACCATACCTCAAATCAGCATCCGTTCTTCAAGGACGCGAGTTCCATGGAAGGCTCGGCATACCATGATTGGTACGTGTGGTCCCCTGAAAATGAAGGCAACCGCTGGCATTCGGCAGGGGTTGGACCGACCTCAAATTATTACTATGGTTATTTCTGCGATTGCATGCCTGATCTCAACTTTAAAAATCCAAAAGTAACGGAACAAATGGAAAAAGTTACGGAATACTGGTTAAGCGAAATTGGTGTCGATGGTTTCAGGATTGACGCTGCGAAACATTTGATCGAGGAAGGCGATAAACTCGATAATACCAAAGCCACTCATGACTGGTTTAAACAGTTCTATACATTTTATAAAGAGGTTAATCCAAATGCGTTTGTGGTCGGTGAGGTTTCCGCGAGTGATGCACGAGTTGCAGCAACCTATGCAGGCGACCAGATGGACATGGTCTTTAATTTCGAATTGGCAAGTGGATTTGTGAACAGCGCCAATGGCGGGTCGATCTCAGGGATTGGCAGCGCTGTAACATTTATAGAAAAAGATAACCCTGATTGGACATTTGGGACTTTCCTGACGAACCATGATCAGAATCGTGTCATGAGCGTCGTGGGCGGAAACATCGATAAAGCTAAAGTTGCAGCGACATTCTTGTTGACCTCTCCAGGAACGCCGTTTATCTATTACGGAGAGGAGATCGGAATGGAAGGTACCAAACCTGACGAAGATATTCGAAAGCCGATGCAGTGGTCTGATAACAGCCATGCTGGTTTCACAACCACAACTCCATGGCGAGAACTAGGGGAGAACTATATGGCTGCTAATGTTCAGGCAGAGCTTGCTGATCCAGATTCGCTTCTCAATTATTACAAAGAATTAATCCGGCTAAGAACTCAATATCCAGTTCTATCGATTGGTGGCTATACCCATGTGTCGGTATCAAACCGGGGAATATATGCTGCTCTGCGCAAAAGTAAAAAGGAATCCATCCTTGTTCTGGTAAACATGACCAAAGAAATCATTGATGAGTATCGTTTGAATTGGAATGCATCCACTCTTAAGGAAGGGGAATATAAACTGGAGATGCTGATGGGGGAAGGCGTCCCTTCAGACTTAAAGGTAAGTAATTTTGGTTCTGCTGATTATGTTCCGCTGGTTCAATTAGCGCCATATACGACATATATTTTCAAGATAATCCCCAGGGATAAATAATTGGACTATAAAACAGGATATAAATTTGTGAATAATAAACCTTTCCTTAAACCTTTCTTTCTATCAATAAGCGTGCTTCTCGTCGTTTTGTTGGCTTGGGGGCTGAGATGGAATGCTTTGACCACCTTAAATATCGATTACGATGAAGATGATTATATGCGCGCCGCGCAGGAATACACAACAATCTTCCGCACCGGAAATTGGACCGCTTTTCTGGAAACGAATTATCGCCCAGAGCATCCACCATTGGCAAAGGTCGTGTTTGGTTTGAGTCTGCTGTCGCTGCCTGAGAAACCATTGATTGGCGACCACCCGACTACATCAGAGCCCAACCGATATCTGCCAAGAGACCTCTTGAGGAACGCCCGCATCACAAGCGCTGTTTTCGGTACGATTACTGCAGGTCTTGTCGCACTTGTCAATCCGATCGGGGGAGTGTTTCTTGCAGTTCATGCTTTTACTGTAAAATATGTTTCGCAAATAATGCTTGAAGCTTTACCAGCCTTAACCAGCCTGCTGGCAGTACTATTCTATATACACTGGAAACAGCATAAGCCTAAAAAAGAAACTCGGCTGGGATGGTTAATCCCATCGGCGATATTTCTGGGCCTCACCGCCTCTTCCAAGTACTTATATTGTGTTGCTGGAATTGCTATAGTGATCGATTGGCTTATTACCGCTGTTGAAAACCAGGAAACAAAGAAGAGTATTTCGAAGATCCTTGTTTGGGGCTCTTTGGCTTTTCTGGTATTTATTATTACCGATCCATATTTATGGGCAGACCCAATTAATAGACTAAACGAAACGATTTTCTACCATGCCGCTTATTCATCAGGAGCAAGTGAAGTAGAGAGCGCTGGGTTTCCTTTGTGGCAACCCTTTATCTGGCTAATGACGACTCCCAAGGCTTGGCAGCCAAACTCAATTCTCATTGCTATTGATCCACTAATTACATTATTGGCTTTGTTTGGTTTCTCTCGGCAGTTAAAAAAACAACCCGTATATGCAATTTGGATTCTTGTTGCATTAATTTTCCTGTTGATTTGGCCGACGAAATGGCCTCAATATATTGTCATTCTCACTGCACCGCTATGCTTGACGGCTTCTGAAGGATTAAAAGGTCTATTCATTGAGCCAGTTGTTCGTCTATATGACCGTATTAAAAACAAAAATCGTTCAATCAAGATCATCGAACCTAACAATATTAAAAAAGCGCTTCCATGGTTAATTCCAGGATTGACCGCATTCCTGGTTTTTACACTCCTTCCATTATTATTCCAGGCTGGTGTTTCTCTGACGGACTTTAATAGCGTTTCAATGAAAGATGGGTTGAATGGCGGCATTTTCAGAGAGGTGTGGGGAGGATTAGCCGGGAGAATACCTCCGGATAATACGGAATTTCCATTCCGTGCAAAAGACGTGAATTACATAGGTACTTCTTCTTATTTGCCTGTTTTTGATTATATTAAATCGAGCGGCATCTTATTTTTCGATATATTTTGGACATTTCTTTCTGTGTTTCTACAATCTATTTTGGGTATAGGCGTGGCTTTACTACTTTGGCAGCGAGGAGTTCAATTCAAAAGAGGTTGGGAGGCGTTGTTTATCTTACCCTGGGCGATCCCAGAGATGATTGGTGCATTAATGTGGATCAATATTTTTGCACCAGCAACGGGCTGGTTAAGCCTTGGAGTTGAACAATATGGTTCAAGTTTTCCATTTGCAGGGCTAAACGGGTAGGAACAAACTGCAAATCTAAGGTTAGTTGTTTTATTGATCTCAGGAGTTTGGTATGGCTTTCCATTCATGATGCTGGCTGCTTCGGCGGGATTAAGAATGCTTCCCACTGAAGTGTATGATGCTGCTGCATTAGATGGTGCAAACTCCCTTAATACTTTTCGTTATGTAACCTGGCCGATGCTCATGCCTCGGTTTATACCCGCGATTATTATTCGTGGTATTTTTGCTTTCAATCAATTCTATCTTTTTCAAGCGTTTCGGACAGGTGAAACAACTCTAGCGACGCTATCTTATAATTTCTTTAATGTCAGCGGATATTTTATTAATGGTCAGTTTTCGATTTCTGCGGTTCTCAATATTATTACAATAGTGATACTAATAGGTTTCGTAATTCTCCTTAATCGATGGAGCAAGGCCGGTGAAGGGGTGACTTATGCGTAAAAATATTTGGTTTAAACAAATTATCACGCAATTAGTATTATCCGAAAACTTCGTTGGGTGTTGCCGA
>PNNU01000163.1 GCA_013824385.1 Anaerolinea sp. | reverse complement strand
GCCTATATAGTTGTACAATGAATGTATTGGAAATAGCTTTGCAGGGGTTATAAGATTTCATTGAACTGTATTTCCAACAAGTAAACCATTTCAGTCGCATTGCTAAACCATCATACAAGCAGTTCATTAATTGAGATGGTCTTTTTATAACTTTCATTTATTGGTAGACAAAACAATAAGAGTAGGGGTTTGTTTATGATCAGTATTAAAACATACCTTATTAATCTAATAAATCGATCGCCCAAGGGTTATCCATTTTTACAGGTAAACGAGAACAATATTACCCTTCAAAGTTTGCGTGAAATCCTTTTGATCCCTTGGTTAAATATTAGTGTAATAATTGGCACCCCGCTGATAGCTATTGCGATTATTCAATTTTTCCAAAATCGAAATATTGTCGCTTTGATTATCTATAGCGTTATTTATACTGATCTTCTTGTGATCACTTTTATTCGCCGAATCCCGCATACTATTAGGGCAGTAAATGTATTTATCATTATTTTTGTTTTAGCTTGTGTCAATCTTTTTACAGAAGGATTAAATGTTGATGCAGGATTATTCCTTTTATCATTGATTACATTAACCACCCTGCTTTTTGGATTAAAAAATGGAATGAGAGCATTATTACTTTCGAGCATGGTGGTATCTGTGGTTGGTTTTCTTATTGTGACAGATAGAATTCAGGTTGAAATGAGTTTACCTCAAAACAACAGCCTGCTTTGGATAAGCGGAGTGCTTGTTCTCATGATTACAGGGGCTATTCTTTCTGTATCAATGGGAATGTTGATTGATCGTTTAGACAAGAACCAGAAGGATGCAATAGCCCGTGCTTCCAGTGCGGATGTTCGTGTGCGACAACTGATCGACTCATTATTTGCTCTATCCAAATTCGATTTCAATCAGCCTGCTACAGTAACAGAAAACGGGGATCCGTTTGATGCATTAGCTGAAAGAATTAACTGGGTGGCAGAGGAATTGAATACTTCAACGCTGGCTCTTCGTAAAAATGAGAAAAGGCTGGCTTACTTAATATCTTCTAATCCAGCAGTCATTTATACTGCCAAACCCTTGAAAGATCGTGCAATCACATTTATTAGTGAAAACGTCAGCCTTCTCTTTGGTTATAAGGCTGATGAATTTGTACAAGATCCCATGTTCTGGATAAACCATATAAATCCTCAGGATGTAGATTCAGTTCTCGTAAATTTTTCGACAATTAATCTGGATGAACATTTTATTCATGAATACCGGTTCCTTCATAAAGAAGGTCACTATATTTGGGTGCGTGATGAAAAGCGAGTAATTTGTAACAGCGATGGCAGACCCACTGAGATAATTGGTTCAATTATTGGGATTAATGAACAAAAAATTGCAGAAGAACAAGTAAAGTCCTCGCTTCAGGAAAAAGAAATCCTCTTACGAGAAATTTATCACAGAGTAAAAAACAATTTACAAGTGATCATCAGTTTGTTGAACTTGCAATCTACCCAATTTAATTCTGACGAACAATATCTTGGTGAATTATGTCAAGATATGCGGCAGCGTATCTCATCAATGGCTCTCGTTCATGAGAAACTCTATCAATCCAATGATTTATCGAAGATAGCTGTAAAGGATTACGTTCAAACTTTATGTGAGTCACTAATAAACAGCTACAGGTCAAAAACGAACCCGATCACCTTAAAATTACAAGTTGATCAAATTTATTTAGGCCCCGATACTGTTATTCCATGCGGCTTGATCATTAATGAACTGGTTACCAATTCCTTAAAACATGCTTTCCCAAATTCTGGAAACCAAAAAATACTTGGTGTATCCCTGTCTGAAATTATAGATAACCATTTTCGGTTAATAGTCAGTGATAACGGTATTGGTTTGCCGAATAATATTGATCCACACAATACCAAAACGTTGGGGTTGCAATTGGTTAACCTTCTTGTTGAGCAGCTAAACGGGACGATGAAAATAGTTCGAAGAAACGGTACACAATTTCATATTACTTTTTCTGAAATCAATTACAAAAAGAGAGGGCAGGTTATTTAGCGTTAGTTTCTTCTCTGTGAGGAGTGTTTGAATGGTAGAAAATTACTCCTCTCATCAAATGGAGGTAAGGTATGTTAGCCCAAACAATTCTCGTTGTTGAAGATGAACGGATTGTTGCAAAAGACATTCAGAATGTATTAGTTAAGGCGGGATATGAAGTTCCTGCAATCGTTTCGTCAGGAGAAAATGCATTAATCAAGGCAAAGGACTGCAAACCTGACCTGGTTTTAATGGATATTATTTTGCAAGGAGAAATGGATGGCATCGATACTGCCCAGCAGATTCGATCTTTATGGGGAATTCCAGTTATTTATCTGACTGCCTATGGCGACGATGCTATCATGGAACGCGCCAAAGCGACTGAACCCATTGGGTACATACTTAAGCCTTATGATGCAATGGAATTATTAACCACGATCAAGATTGCTTTCCATCAATATAAAATCGCTCGTGATCGTGAAGAGGAGAATCTTCGTGCAAGCGAAGAGAAATTCCGAACCTTATTCCAGAATTTGAAGGATATGGTTTTCATTTCTGATGTACATTCAAAAACACTGCCATTTCAAATTCTGGAAGTGAATTCGGCTGCTTGCGATCTATTGAGTTATGAACGCGACGAACTGCTTGCTTTATCTCGTGTAGACCTTGTTTCCCCGGAGCAAAGGGAAGATTCAAAAAAGAATTTGCGAAGAATTTTGCACGATGGTGAAATGACTTTTGAATCCTCTCTGGTTTCAAAGAACGGATTGATCATACCGGTGGAAGTGCATGCCTCATCGTTTAAATTCAATGGAAGGAATGTAGTCCTCTCCATTGTACGTGATATAACCTCTCGAAAAATTCTGGAAATGGAACTAAACAAAGTTAACCGTGCAATGAAGACGTTGAGTGAATGTAATCAAACTCTGGTACGCACTACAGATGAAAAGAGCTTATTAGAATCCATTTGCAAAAATATTGTTGAAGTCGGCGGATATCGCCTTGCCTGGATCGGATATGCAGAACAGGATAGATCAAAGACTGTGCGGCAGATGGCATATGCCGGATTTAATGAAGGCTATCTTGAGTCACTCGCAGTGACTTGGGCAGATACTCCACGAGGGCGTGGACCGACCGGCACAGCCATACGTACCAAAAAACCAGTGATCAGTAATAGTATCCTTTCCGATCCTAAATTTACACCCTGGAAAAAGGAAGCTCTCAATCGTGGGTATAGGTCTTCTATCGCTTTACCGGTATTTGCTAATAAACAGATTATTGGAGCACTTAACATCTATTCGCAAGAATCTGATTCATTTAAAGCTGAAGAAACAAAATTGCTTACGGAACTTGCCAGCGACCTCTCTTTCGGCATAACAGCATTGCGCACCAATGAACAAAAGATGCTGGCGGAGGAAACCCTGCGAGAAAAAGAAAAGCGTTATCACCGAACTCTCGACAATATGTTGGAAGGCTGCCAGATAATCGGCTTTGATTGGCGTTATATTTACGTAAACGATGCAGTAGTGAACCAAGGCAAGAAAAAACGGGAAGATCTTCTTGGAAAGACAATGATGGAAGTTTATCCGGGCATTGAAAAAACAGAAATGTTCGCAGCCCTTCGCCGATGCATGACAGAACGTATTGATCAAAAAATGGAAAATGAGTTTACATTTCCGGATGGTTCAAAAGGATTCTTTGAACTTAGTATTCAACCAGAACTGGAGGGGATTTTTATCCTATCTGAAGACATCACTAAAAACAAGCTGGCAGAGCAGGCACTAAAGGAATCGGAAGCCAAATTTTTGGATCTATATGAAAATGCTCCGGATATGTATATTACCTGGGATGTGAAAGCGTCTCACATTCTCGTGTGCAATCAAACAACTGTCAACAACCTTGGATATTCAAAAGATGAATTAATTGACCAGCCAATTCTTAAATTGTTTAATCCTGATGATCTCGACTATGCCCAAAGGGTTTTCAATTTAATTAACGAGACTGGCGAAGGCCAAGACATTAACCTTCAGTTGATGAGACAAGATGGCTCCAAACAGGATGTGAGCTTGAGTTCATCGGCAGTTCGTAATGAAGAAGGAGAACTCCTTTTCATCCGGTCAATCTGGCATGATATCACGGAGCGCAAGCACATTGAGAACTCGTTGCAAATATCTGAAACTCGTTACCGTCGACTTTTTGAATCAGCAAAAGACGGAATACTAATCCTCGATGCTGATAGTGGAAGAATAATTGATATTAATCCATTCCTGATCGAATTGCTTGGTTATCCTGCTGAGGAATTGTTCGACAAGGAATTGTGGGAAATTGGCCTATTAAAAGACATTGTCAAATCCAAAGAAATGTTTCTTGAATTACAAGACAAAGGATACGTTCGTTATGAAGATATTCCTCTTGAAACTAAAAATGGAATCCGAAAAGATGTGGAATTTGTCAGCAACGTCTATGACGTTGATCGAATAAAAGTAATCCAATGCAATATCCGCGATATTACTGAGCGTAAGAGGGCAGAAAACAAAGGCATGGTTTTGCAGGAGATTATGAAAGGATTGGCTACTGCGGCAAACCTGCAGGATTACCTGGATCTCGTCCATCATGCTATTGGAAAGGTAATATTCGCCGACAATTTCTTTGTCATTCTTAAAGATGAAAAAACAGGTTTATTTGAAGAAATTTATTCGATCGACAAGTATGATGCACCATCTCTGCCATCCCTGTTGGAAAAGAGCATTAGTTCATACGTTTTTCGAACTGGCTCACCTCTTCTTTTATCCAAAGGGCGATTTGAAGAATTGGTTACCCTTGGTGAGGTGGAACTTGTGGGGACTGATTGTGCCTCATGGCTGGGTGTGCCATTGATCTCCGCGGGGAAAACCATTGGCGTAATGACTGTTCAAGACTACGATAACCCTGACCGGTATTCAGAATCTGATAAAGAATTCATGGCTTCAATTGCCGGACAGGTGGCTCAAATCGTTGAGCGAAAACAGGTTCAGGAGAAATTATCAGAATCTGAAGCAGAACTGCGAGCCTTGTTTGCCAGTATGACTGACGTTGTCATCGTCTATGGTAGTGATGGAACAAACCTGAGAATTGCCCCAACCAATCCCAACAGTCTGGTTAAGCCATCTGGCGAAATGGTCGGCAAAAAGATGCATGATATTCTGCCAAAAGATCAAGCTGATTTCTTTGTTGCCAAAATCCAGGAAGCCATTCAAAGCGGTGAGATTATTCAAGTAGAATACTCCCTTCTCCTTAATGACAAAGAAGTATGGTTTTCAGCGAACATTTCAAAGCTTTCTGAAAACACGGTAGTTTGGACGGCACACGATATTACCAAGCGAAAGATATCAGAGGAGGAAATTCGTTTGCGTTCCGAGGATCTCCAAGCCTTGTATGATCTTTCGCGTGCTTTGACTGATTTATATGATCCAGACCAGATATATGAGATCGCTTGTCGTACCTCAGTAATGAACATACACGCAACCTTTGCAAGAATCGCCCTTTTGGAAGGGGATGAATTGATCATCCGATCGGCTTTTCCAATTCGTGTTTTGGATCACGATCTGTTTGTCGGTGAGCAATATTCATTAAATACTCTCTCATTTTGTCGCCGGGTAATGGAAAAAAATGAGCCAATTATTCTGCATACCAACGATTGGCATGTTTGTGAAGCAGAACGAAAAGCGCTTCTTCTTGATCAATCTCAGTCTCTCTGCATCATTCCTTTTCAGCTTGGTGAGGGAGGACAAGCCGGAGGAAAATCTTCAGGTTTATTGCTCCTGAATGAAAAACGTGAAGAGAAACGTGAACCTTTCACAACCGCAAAGATTCACTTGGCTAAAAGTATTTGTGAGCAAACTGCTGGCGCAATTCAGCGAGCTACCTTGAATAGTCAAACAGAACAACAACTAAAACGACTTACTTCATTACGTCGAATTGATATGTCTATCAGCGGAAGTTTTGATGTGCAATTGATCCTTGATATCTTGCTTGAAGAAGTAACGATTCAATTAAAAGTTGATGCTGCAAGTATTTATCTTTACAAACCTAATAATCATGAGTTGGAATTAATTGCCACGCGAGGATTTGGAAATAGAAAGGGCAAACATGACCATATCACTTTGGGAGTGGATTATCCTGGTTTGGCTGCACTTGAAAATCGATCTATTTTCATCGAGGATTTAGACCAGGCAGAAGAATCCTCATTATTGGGCCAAATGCTTGTTTCAGAAGGTTTTGTCACTTATATTGCAGTACCCCTCATGGCGAAAAGTGAAATAAGAGGAGTAATCGAAATCGCGCATCGCACCCGGCTTACACTATCTGAAGATTGGTTAAGGTTTCTAGAAATGCTGGCAGGCCAAGGCGCAATTGCGATTGAAACCACACAATTATTCACAAATCTTCAACGATCCAATATCGAACTCTCCATGGCGTATGACGCTACCATTCGGGGTTGGTCCAACGCACTTGATTTGCGTGACCAGGAGACAGAGGGGCATACACAACGCGTCACAGAAATGACTTTGAAATTGGCAGCAACCTTTGGATTCGACGAGAAGGAGATAATAAATATAAAACGTGGCGCTTTATTGCATGACATTGGAAAAATGGGCATTCCAGATAGTATTCTACTTAAACCGGGACAATTATCTGATGACGAATGGGTCACCATGCGTAAACACCCCAGAATTGCCTATGAATTGATTTCACCGATTACTTACCTAAGACCTGCGACTGATATTCCTTATTGTCATCACGAAAAATGGGATGGAACAGGATACCCTCGTGGGTTGAAAGGTGAGCAAATTCCGCTCGCAGCTCGATTGTTTGCAGTTGTAGATGTCTATGATGCGTTGACGAATGAGCGTCCCTACCGCCATGCCTGGTCGAAGGAAAAGACGCTTGCTTATATTCAGGAAAACTCAGGTACTTACTTTGATCCACAGATAATTCCAGTCTTTTTTCATTTACTGGAAATTGAATAGGTAAGTTCAACTAATTATTGCAGGAAGAGACTAGAAATCCAACTACTATAGGTGTGTATATATTGTTTGTGTCATTTTTCAATGATGGACTTCACATATATTTATGAAATATATGTTCCCCACGGTATATGCATACTCGAACAAAGCGTGACCTTCGGGAGGGACTCGAACATCGTCCCCCTTGCGGGGATAGTACACCCCAAGGGTGCTCTCAACCTAATTATGTTTTAGCATTGTTGGGGTTTGCTTCACCGCAAGTGCGGCGGCTCGCAATGACAGATGGTAATGA
>PNNU01000162.1 GCA_013824385.1 Anaerolinea sp. | reverse complement strand
AGGTTAATGTTGCAATCATAGGGACGAAATTTATGGGCAAAGCCCATAGCAATGCCTGGTCTCAGGCGCCAAAATTTTTTAACGTCGGGTTAACTCCGGTCTTAAAAGTCGCTTGCGGTCAAGATTTAGAAGCCACCTCGAATTTTGCTAAAAACTGGGGGTGGGAAGAATCGGTAGGTGATTGGAAGAAAGTGGTAGAGCGTAAGGACATTGATATTATTGATGTCTGCACCCCAACATACTTACACAAAGATATAGTGCTGGCAGCAGCCAAAAACGGAAAACATATTTTTTGTGAAAAGCCACTTGCATTAAACTTCACCGAAGCCAAAGAAATGTATGAAGCTGCAGAAAAAGCCGGCGTCTTGCACTATGTCAACCATAATTACCGCCGCACTCCTGCTATCGCTTTTGCTAAGAAATTGATTGATGAGGGCAAGATTGGCCAGATCTTCCATTGGCGGGGTACTTATTTGCAAGATTGGATCACGGATCCCAATTTTCCACTGACCTGGCATCTGCAAAAGCAATTCGCGGGGGCAGGTCCGCACTACGATCTGAATTCACACAGCGTCGATTTGGCGCGTTACCTGGTCGGAGAAGTAAAATCCGTCTCTGCCATGTTGAAAACTTTCATCACTGAAAGACCTCTTCCTGGTAAAGATGCTGGAACCTTTAAATCAGGTACTGGTGCGGCAGAAAAAGGCAAAGTCACAGTAGATGATGCCGCCTTCATGGTCGCTGAATTTGAAAATGGTGCTTTGGGCGCATTTGAATCAAGCCGATTTGCCAGTGGACGGAAAAACTTCAATTATTTCGAAATCTATGGCAGCAAAGGTAGTCTGGCTTTTGATCTCGAGCGTATGAATGAATTGCAATATTTAAATCTTGCTGATCCGGTGGATGAACAGGGTTTCAGAACCATCCTGGTAACCAATTCCACGCATCCCTATGTGGGTGCATGGTGGCCGCCTGGTCATATTATCGGATATGAACATGAGTTTACCCATGCTGTGGTTGATTTTCTGGCTGCTCTTGAAAAGGGAACCAAGATAACTCCCAGTCTTCGTGATGGGATGCTCGATATGCAGGTGCTTGAAGCTGCAATCGTATCATCCGACACAGGCCGCAGGGTAAATGTTGCAGATATTAAATAGACACTATTAAGTGTAAGCGTTTTCGGAGGGATGGGGTAATTCTTATCCCTCCTGGAATTATTTATCATTCTTGACACACAACAATAATCAGGAGACGACCCATTGAAAGCACAACTCGTTCCTATCTATTTTAAGACCGCCGAAGATCCTGATTTTAACGCTCAACTTATTAAGATGCGTGAATTGTTGGTTGATGAGGCAGACATATTAGACCCTGTAAAACTGGGTTCAAAAATCCCAGAGACTGATGGGGTGATTTTTCCACAGATGTTGGGTGAAGCCTTCAGAGAGGCAAATAAAATTGCCAAATTGCCTCAACCACTACTGGTAGTGACTTCTGAGTTTGGAACCGTTTCAATGTGGGATTGGGAAATAAACAGCTTTTTATCAGCCAAGGGCATTAGAGTAATTGGCCCCACCAGTCTTGCCAAAACAAAACAAGCTTGCAAGGCTCTTGCTTTGCGCCGTCAATTAAAGTCTTCTAAATTATTGGTGTTTCAAGACAACCCTGCCAGTGGCACCGGAAACCAGGATGATATTTTCAAGCGATTTTATTGGTGGGAACCGGAGTGTGTTGATGCCATTGAAAAAAAATATGGGATCAAAATTGAAAAACGAAGCTTCAAAAAACTCGGAGAAGACGCAAAAAACATTTCGGATGAAGAGGCGATAAAAGTCTGGGAACAAAAGAAACGCGGGACGCCTATTGGCAAATTACAGTCTCGAGCTGTATTACGTGCAGTCAAATTATATATGGCAGTAAAACAGGTCATTGATCAGGATCCAACAGTTTTGGCAGTTGGAATGAATTGTCTCAATGAATCCATGTTTTCTGACACGACTCCTTGTTTAGCCTGGAACTTTTTGTATGAGGATCAACGTATCATTTGGGGTTGTGAAGGTGATCTGGTATCAATGCTGACTAAAGTGCTGATCAGCAAAACTTTGGATGTTTCTTTTATGATGACCAATCTTTACCCCTTTCAAATGGGGGATGCTGCACTAAAACATGAACATATTCCCAGTTTCCCTGATGTGGAAGGTGCACCCGAGAACTATATTTTGGCAGCCCACTGCGGTTATTTTGGTGTGGTTCCCCAAAGCTTCTCAACTGAATGGAAATTGAAAGAAAAAGTATTGGCAATCGTGGATGATAATGCCACAGCGATTGATGCCAGATTTCCAACAGGCAAAATAACTTTGGTGAAATTGATGCCTCCTTTTAACCGCTGGTCGATAGTAGAAGGTGATTTACCAAAATATGCACAATTTGAGAACTCACATTGTTTGAATGGCGCTGTCATTCATGTTCCTGATGGCAAGAAGTTGGTAGATGATCTTGTTTCGCATCATTACATCATCACAACCGGCCACAATCTTAATGATCTTGAGATGGTTTCAAAAGTATTTGATCTGGACTGTATTAGAAATTAGAGGTAATTGAAAATCCTAACAATGCGATCATTTAACACAAAAAAAGTAAAAGTTTTGACTAAAAAAGACAAAAGATTAAGTCTTGTATGCAAAACATATTGACATAAGAAATTGGTTCGTTATAATGCAATGTAATGATGTAATGTAATGATGTAATTACCTGTCAATTCTTCGGACCAACTGTCCGGTAAACAACTGAATAAACCTTAATAGTGAACCAGCCAAAAAACAGTTCTGTTTTTAGGTGTCCTTAAGTTTTGTTTTTTGCTTTTTGACAAAAATTTGCCATAAAAGAGAGACAGATCATTAATGGGTAACGGTCAAGCTAGAATGCCGAAGAAAATACGGACTTTTACGTCCCTCGATATGCCAGAATGGTTATATCTGGCCGAGTCATTGCCAAACAGGCAATTTATCACTGATTCTGAAAAAGAGATTATCGATCTTATCCGCAAATACCGCGAATTCTCAAAGGCTGATTTATCTAACACAACCACATTTTCAAGATCAAAAATAACCGGCTGCATCGAATCCCTTTTAGCAAAAAAAATTATTGTCTCCAACCAAAGCAAGGATTATACAGGCGGAAGACATGCCAAGACCTATAGTTTGAATGGAACACTGGGGCTGGTTGTTGGTGTGGATATCGGCGCAACCAGTATTGATATTGGAATATCAGATTATTCAGGCAAGTTGCTGCATCGATATGGCGAAACTGCATTAGTAAAAAATGGTCCCATTAAAGTGTTGGGCAGAGTATGTTCTCTAATTGAGAAAATGCTGCATGACCATCATTTGGATGCAGCAGATCTTCATGGTATTGGGATTGGTGTTCCAGGACCGGTTGATTTTTCGGTTGGAACGCTCGTTTCTCCTCCCATCATGCCTGGTTGGGATCGATATCCGATTATTCAAACGGTGCAGCAGTGGTTCCCCACAGCCAATGTGGTCGTTGACAATGATGTTAATGTAATGGCTTTAGGTGAAACGTATCAGGGTGCCGGCAAGGGTGTCGACAACTTGATTTTTATAAAAATTGGCACTGGCATTGGTGCAGGTATTTTATGTGAGGGCAAAATCTATCGCGGCACAAACGGTTGTGCGGGTGATATTGGACATATCGGTGTCAACAAATTTGGTCCGATGTGTCATTGTGGCAACAAGGGTTGTCTCGAAGCCGTGGCGGCCGGCCCGGCGATTGCCGAACGGTGTTTGACTGCTGCACAGGCAGGTAAAAGCCCCATTTTGTTAAAGCTCTATGAAGAAAATGGGCAGGTTTTAAGATCTGAAGATGTTGGTGCGGCTGCTCGCGAAGGGGATGCGTATGCTATCGAATCCATCAGAGAAAGCGGTCAGGCAATAGGCGATGTGTTGGCCGGGTTGGTGAATTTCTTTAATCCTGCCATGGTAGTCATTGGCGGTGGTGTAGCCAATCTCGGTAATTTGTTCCTTTCTTCCATCCGTCAAGCAGTTTTGAATCGTTCATTGCCCCTGGCTACTAAAGATCTTCATATCGTTTTTTCCGATATTGGTCCTGATGCCGGTGTCATTGGTGCAATTAATTTGGCTATGGATTACATGTTTACCCAAATCTCGAGTAATGGCGATAAAGATTAGTCAGGAGTAATTGAATGAATTTTGGAATAAATAGTTTTGTTTGGGTATCACCCTGCACAACGGATGCGATCAAAGAATTAGCGCCTAAAGTGAAAGCTATGGGTTATGACGTCTTTGAGATTTCCGTCGAAAACCCGTCGTTAATTGATATTCAATCCGCCAAAAAAATCCTTGAACAGAATGGTCTTCAAAGTGTCATTTGTGGAGCTTTTGGACCCGAAAGAAATATTTGCAGCAATGACGCAAAAATTCGTGAAAATGCGAAAACATACATTCGCTGGCTAATTGATGCGGCTTTTCAAATCGGGGCATCTGTTGTCAGCGGCCCCATGTATTCATCAGTAGGTAAAGATCATTATGAATCTGCCGAAGACCGAAAAACAGAGTGGGCGTTGGCAGTGGCGGGGATTGCAGAAATGGCCGATTATGCGGCAGCTAAAAACATCAAACTTGCTTTCGAGCCATTAAATCGGTTTGAAACGGACATGATTAATGTGGTTTCCCAGGGTATGCTTTTTATTGATGATGTTGACCGAAAAAATGTTGGTTTCCATCTGGATACCTTCCATATGCATTTGGAAGAAAAAGACAGCGCCAAAGCCATTTTAATGGCGGGTGATCGAATTTTCCATTTTCATGCCTGTGAAAATGATCGCGGAGTTCCTGGTACGGGTCAGGTTCATTGGAACGAAGTCGCCAGGGCATTGAAAGAAACAAAGTATGACGGTCCGGTGGTGATTGAATCTTTCACATCTCAAGTAAAAGAGATTGCTAGAGCGGTTTGCATCTGGCGAGAGATCGCTCCAAGTCAAGATGCGATTGCTTCACAAGGTTTGGCATTTTTAAAGACAATTTTTTCGTGAGTGACACCTTAATTTAATGAGGTTAATATGACAGAAGAACAGAAACAAGAAGACGAGATGACTGCCAACCGAGTTGATCCTCTATTGGAAGTTCAGGATATCAGCAAACGGTTTCCTGGTGTTGTGGCTTTAGATAACGTTTCGCTGAAGTTTATGCCGGGTGAAATCCATGCAGTGGTTGGCGAGAATGGCGCCGGAAAATCCACTTTGATGAAAATCCTGGCTGGAGCTTACGTCCCTGATTCTGGAAGCATCCTGTTGAAAGGTGAAAAAGTCTCATTTTCACATCCACAGCAGGCACAAGACAAGGGCATCTCCATTATTTACCAGGAATTTAATCTTCTTCCAGATCGTAACGTTGCCCAAAATATATTTCTAGGACGTGAACCATCGAAGTTAGGCATTATAGATAACAGAAAATTAAACAAAAATGCTGAAGAGTTGTTGAAAGAAATTGGCGTGGAGAAAATGATTTCTCCCATGGCAATGGTCAGCAGCCTGTCAGTGGCTGAACAGCAATTGGTAGAAATAGCCAAGGCCATCTCATTTAATGCGAAAGTTCTGATTATGGATGAACCCACCGCGGCTTTGACATACACTGAAGTGAAACTGCTGCTTGACCTGGTGCAGAAATTAAAAGCCAAAGGCATGGCGGTGATCTTTATTTCTCACCGTTTGGTTGAGGTGTTTGACTTTGCAGAAAAGATTACTGTACTTAAAGATGGTCAACTCGTGGGCACTGTAAATGCCAAAAATGTCAGACCCGCAGATGTGGTTTACATGATGGTTGGACGGTCTTTGGATCATTACTTCCCTCCGCTTGGCAAACCAGAAGATTTTGGTGAAGTGGTTCTTAAGGTGACCAATGCCTCAAATAAATTCCTGAAAGACATTAGTTTTGAACTTCGCAAAGGCGAGGTTTTGGGCATTGCCGGGCTGCAGGGTTCTGGCCGCACCGAGATGGCTCAAGCTGTTTTTGGTGTGGTTCCCTTTAGTTCGGGTTCTGTGGAACTTCGCGGTAAAGCCATGATCATCAAGAATCCTGCCACAGCCATCAAAAATCGCATTGGATTTGTGACCGAGGATCGAAAATCAGAGGGAATCCTGCCCAAACAACCGATCCGCGACAATATGCTGTTAACCGTGCGCTCAATCCAATCTGTTTTTGGTCCCATTTTTAAGAATGGTATTCGAAAAGCAAAAAGTTTGGTTCCGGATCTTGGCAAACAAGTTGATGTCAGAACAGATTCTTATGACCGTGAAGTTCAATACTTGAGCGGCGGTAATCAACAAAAAGTGGTTCTTGCCAAGTGGCTTGCTTCAGATGCCGACATATTTATTTTTGACGAACCGACCCGCGGCATCGATGTCGAAGCAAAGGCAAGCATCCATGACATGATTCGTGATTTAACCAAAAAAGGGATCGCCGTTTTGATGATCTCATCAGAACTGCCCGAGATTATCGGCATGAGTGACCGTGTATTGGTGATGTGGGATGGTCATATCGAGGGAGAGCTTCCCGCGAAATCAAGTGAACCTGAAATCATGTTGATGGCAACAGGCGGCAAACATATCAAAGAAACACAAGATATTGTTGCTGCAGGAAGGGAATAAAATGACCACTACCTCAATTTCTGACAACCGTTTCAAACGTTTTTTAAGAAATATTAACATACCTCCTGTCTATTTATTTCTGGTGGTGATCTTCTTAGGCGGTGGCATTCTGGATCAAATATTTTCTGATGGACAGATTTTCACCAATCAAGCCATTTTATTAAACATCATCGTCCGATCAGTGGCTCTTGGCATTGTTGCAGTAGGGCAAACTTTGGTCATTGTAGGTGCTTCAATTGACCTTTCAGTCGCCTACACCATTAGTATCACTGCGGTCATGTCTTCTTATATCATGCAGGGAAAAACTGAAAATGTTCCTTTTGCTATTTTGGTGGTTTTTGGAATTGGCATTTTGATCGGCCTGATTAATGGTCTGATTATCACAAAATTAAAAATTAATTCCTTTATTGCCACCCTCGGCACCAGTCTGATTATCAAAGGCATCATTAATGCCACTTTTTCTAACTATACCGGTAGCGTACCGAAGAGCTTTCAATTTCTTGGATATTCAACCATTGGACCGATCCCCGTTGCAATTGTAGTTCTTTTGTTGGTCGTTTTTGCGGGTTGGTTCTTGTTGAACCGAACTAAGTTTGGCGCACATCTTTATGGCGTCGGCGGAAACGTGGAAGTCGGCCGTCTTTCTGGTTTGCGCACTGATCGGG
>PNNU01000161.1 GCA_013824385.1 Anaerolinea sp. | reverse complement strand
CCCTTGCTTGATTTTTTACACAGTTGCTGCGCGGTATTCAAAAAGAGAATAAATAATTGGTTGCTTAGGTTAGCCAAGCGGCATCCGTTATTTTAAAGCCCCCTAATCTTTAACAACACGGTTCCATTAATTAGAATAATCCTTTTGGGCGGTTCCCAATTTGTCACAAATTTACACAATGAATAGACCTGATTAATCTTTGTAATATTTTTGAATGAATGCTTCGACCAGTATAACTGGACGATCAAATACGCCCAATTTTTCAATTTTCAAACTGGTTACTGCCGCTGCCCATTTTCCTGCTTCTTTTGGGGGCAGGGTTAAGCGTTTGGTCAAATAGCTGCCCACGCAGGTGTCACCGCGTCCGGTCCGTCCATCCATTGATTCTGCATGGAATTCATAATGATAGTCTTTACCGTCAGCATGAACGAGCATCCCCTTGCTATGAGTCAGGATGATCTCTTTAGGACCCAGGTTGGCGAAGAACCGTGCTGCTTTTTCGATATCTTTTTCACCGGTCAGGTATTCTGCTTCGACAGCATCACTTTTCAAGATGTCCAGGTGCTTCAATATCGCTTCCATTTCAGTCCAGGGTTCATAGACCAAGGATTCTCCGCGTAATACACGGATAAATCCTTGAACGTCCGCAGAAAGCAACACTCCTTTGCGTTCACGCATCTTTTGGAAAAACACCAATTCAACTTCACCACGTAAACTGGAGTTGGTAACAATAGCCTTAGCGTCGATTTCATCCAATTGAGAAGGGGTGATGGTTCCAGCCGTGCCTTTAACATAAAGGTTGCGCTGATCCACGTCCCTGGTTTTATATTCGAGGGTCATCAGCGTGGAAGACGGCGTATAGACAGGATAACAATCAATACCCGCCGCTTCAAACGCTTTAACCACATGATCATCCTCTTTGTTCAAGCGCGTAACCACAGCGGGTTTAGCACCCAATTGTTTTGAGGCATGAGCGGCATAGTTCATGCCTCCCCCATCCATATGCTTTATCCTGTCAGGGGTAATAATTGTGTCTTTGGTGTAGTTTCCACAAAAAACCACATCGTTTTGTTTTAAAGTAGTCATCCAGAACCTTTCTAGAATAGTTTAATCATGGCCGGAGCACCAACTGTGATGAGCCAATAGATTCCTGCAGCCAGTAATGCTGTGGACGGAATGGTGAACAACCATGCAGAAGCAATCTCACCTGCCACACCCCATCGCACTTTGCTGGGACGATCAGCGGCACCGACACCCATAATAGCAGTGCTAACCACCTGGGTTGTGCTAACAGGACCGCCCAACAATGAAGCAGTCAGGATAACGATTGCAGCCGATAATTGTGCGGCAAATCCGTGAATTGGGCGTATTTTGTAAAACTTGGATCCCAATGTTCGAATGAGCTTCCATCCACCAACAGCGGTTCCTATCGAAATAACTGTTGAACTTATCAAAATTACCCAAAATGGGATCGTGAATGTTTTTGTAACACCAGTAATTAACATACCAAGGGCAATGATGCCCATCGTTTTTGGGGCGTCATTACTACCCATACCCAAGGCTGGTCCAAGGGCTGAGATAATCTGCAATTTCTTAAACACGCCATTAATTCGCGGCGTTGCTTTCCAAGATAATGCGTAGACGATGTTTGCAACGACCATCCCGGCAAAAAAACCGATCACTGGTGACACAAACAAGGTGATTAGTATTTTTAGCAATCCTGCGATTTTTATCACCTGCAAACCTGAAGCAATAACAACACCACCAAGGATGCCGCCGATCAGCGCATGAGAAGAACTGCTGGGGATACCCAAAATCCAAGTCAATATATTCCAAACAATTGCGCTAATTAAGGCTGCAATCAAAACAATGATGTTAATATGCTCGGCTCCAACGATTTCATGTCCGATGGTATTGGCGACAGCGACTCCAAAGATAAACGGTCCGGAAAAAACTGCGATAGCTGTCATGGTTAGGGCTAACTGAGGGCGTATGGCTCTTGATGAGATCATTGTCGCAACAATATTCGCTGAATCATGAATACCATTTAGAAAACTAAAGCCCAGAGCGAGGATGATCAATACGATTAACAATGGAGGCATGATCGTTTCCCTTAGGTAGTCTTGACCACAATATCAGCCAGAACATTGGCGGCTTCGTCTCCGCGATCTGCAGCGTTACTCAAGTGACGATATACTTCGCGAAGCTTAAGCATTTTTACTAACTGTTTGGTGTCGTCCGTTTCAGTAAACATGTCAGCCACAGCTTCTCGGTATACATCTTCTATTTTATTTTCAAGTGCTTTGCAGCGCTGCGAATGTTCCAAAGTGACTGCTGGATGGTCTTGCAAACGATCCACGGCATTTAAAATTTCAAAAGTTGCGTCTCGTAAAAGAGAGCAGATGCGTACCATAAATTCAGTTGGTTCTACCTTAAGGATGACAATTTCAGTCATAGTGCTGTAGCCATAATCGAGGACGTCATCAATGGCGCGTGAAAGTGCAAAAATATCTTCACGATCAAAGGGAGTGATAAAGGTTTTGTTCAATTCACAAATAAGGATACGTCTGGCTTCATCCGCTTCCTTTTCTTTCATTGTGAGTTGGTCAGCGATCACCTGATTCGGTGTAGTCACATAAGACTTAAGCAACTCCATCCCTTCAAGGGTCAACTTAGCCTGTTCGTGGATCAGGTTTATAAACACATTGCGTCTTTTTTTGAATATTTTTACCATTTGATATCTACCTCCTGAAAAGTTTTATATTCTGGAAACACAACCCGTGGCCACTAGGGTTTCCATTCCAGACCGGATTTCTTCTTTTGACAATTTCGAATCAACTTCCAAAGTTCGATAAGAAAACTCGGGAAGAAATTTCGCGATTTTAGAAAAATCAATTTCTCCGCAACCAGGGGAGAGGTGATCCTCAATCCCTTGTACATCATGCAAATGAACGCCAACGACTCGTTCTCCAAAGCGGTTGAGCCATTCATCAAAATTGGTCATGCCTAACGCGGCATGAATCTGTAAATGAACAACATCAAATTGCCATCCCACCCAAGACTCAGTAAAAGTGGATAACAAGGTTTGAAGTTCTTCAAATATAGAGAGTTCGTAATAGTGAAGCCGGTTCTCTAGCCCCAGCATAATTCCGCTGTTTTTACTGAATTCAACCAACTCGGTGACACTTATTAGTAAAGATTCAAGGTGTGGTTTGCCTCTCTCAAGGCGATCCTTTATCAATTGGTGGCGAAACATTTCGTATCCTGCTGAGCCTTTTTTACTTTTGCGATATTCTTCACGGATCAGCTTTTCCAGCGAATGATCTCCCACCACTCTACCAGGGTGGATGACCACCAGTGTTGAGCATAATGTCACGGCTTGTTCGATGGTGCGTTTAATGACACCCACACCTTTGATCCTGAGAGATTCATCCAGCGAAGTAACCAGCCTGTCCCTATTATCCAGTTCTTTGGTGGAGATAATGGCAGGGCAAGGGTCGTGAAGAGAACCAATATGGAATTGGTTTTGATCAAATTCTACAAACGCTTCGGGTGATACGTTGTGATTAAGTTCAAACCTGGCGAACCCCAGATCACATCCGTTTTGAAAGAGGGCGGATAAAAGAACGTTTTCTATGATCCCCCACATAGTGGAAAGGGCCGCATCGTATAGATAGTAAGAGCCGTCTGTCTTATGTTTATTACCGATGCGGCGGGGTGGCAGGATATTAAGCAATTCAGACAGGTTTGTAATCTGGTAATCAGGCTGCATGGTTACAACTTCAATCTCGGTTTCCTGATCTTTGCCTTTTATGGTGACTACTATTCCGATGCCCGCTTCGCGAGAGCCAATGACATCTCTGGATGGTTGGTCACCCACATACATACATTCTTCCGGATTGACCTGGCATTCACGAGCGGCAGGAAGGAAGAGGGATGGATGTGGTTTTCTTCTGCCGAATTTTGGAGCATAGATAATGGTTGAGAGGATTTCATGAACTCCTGTTCCTTCGAGAAACTTGGGTGAAGTATGGCTGATGGTACCCAATAAGTATCCGCGCTTGTACAGTTCTTTAAGAGTTGCGGCCGCATCGGGGCTGATTAATTTGGTGTTTTTGGAGGTTCCCCATAAAAACTGCAGCATATCCGCGTAGGCTTTGATGATGATTTCAGAATAGCGCGGACCAAAAAACTGATCCATCGATCTTCGATAGTAGATTCAGAAAGAGTCTGTTTGCTCCAGGCTTTATATTTATTTTCTTCCTGTTCAAGAGTAGAAATGAATTTATTAATAACACCCGTCTCACCGAGAAGAGTCATCATCGCTTGTATATTTATGAAATCTCTTTGTTTGTTCTTTTCTTTCATGACGAGAGTCCCGCCGATGTCAAAAAAGACAGCCTTTATGTTGGGTTCTTTGATAAATTTATCGATTCTTTTTGTCATAAAATTTCATATACTGGGTATTATCCAAAATCTATCCTTATAGATTTATTTTCAGGTTAATAACCTACCTAAATTGAAATATTGTAATGATCTGTTTAGACAAACCCTTCTTAATATCAGAAAGACTTTTTCATTTCCGACAATCGAGCAAAACGTTTTTTGACCATAGGCATAAAAATACATATTCCGACACGTATTTGACCTCATTAATTCAGTCAAAACCCTCTCCTAAGCGTAATGTTTTTTACCAATCGTGAGCTGACACCTAGACGGCCCATTAGGTGGAGGAAGAAAGAAGGGTCGTAAAGACAACCCGAAACCTATACTTTTCCGTACTTGTTCCAATGCGCACCGAAGATCACATTCTCATCCGGTAAAACCGTCTGTATGGGCATGGAAACCCAGGTGGTATTGATGAAGTGTTTCCAGTGGACGTTTTCACTGGTGATGTTGCCGCCCCAAGTGCCGCAGCCCAAAGTGAGGGCAAAGGGCATGCCGTTGTCATAATTGCCGCTGTTGGCATAGGCCTGGGTTTGACGCACCATCATGCGGCTAACTTTGGCATGTGTCGCCAATTGCATGATGTGCTCCTGGTTAATGGAATGAATGCCGCAGGAATGGCCGTATCCGCTGTAACGGGTGATGTCTGTCACCAATTTTACGGCTTCATCGAATTCAGAATATTTCCACAATGTCAGCACTGGAGAAAGTTTCTCGCCAGAGAACATATCCGCACTGCCCACGGCTTCGCCGAGAACCATGAGAAATTTAACCTCGGGTGACACGGAAATTCCAGCCACCTGGGCTATCTTCTGGGCTGGCTGGCCAACCACTTTGGGGTTGAGATGAGCGCCATCTGGCCACATGGCCAATTTCAACTGTGCTTTTTCTTCAGCCGAACAAAGGTGTCCGCCAAGCGCTTTCAGGTTGTTGACCATCTGGTCGAAGACAGCCGTCTGGATCACAACAGAGTTCTCGGAAGAGCAGGAGGTTGCGTTGTCAAAAATTTTGCCCAGATGAATCTTATTGGCGGCGTCCTTGAGATCAGCAGTTTCGTCCACGATAATGACAGCGTTTCCGGCGCCCACACCATACGCAGGTGTACCGCTGGAATAAGCCACCTTCACCATCGCAGCTCCACCAGTCGCCACCACCAGATCAACATGCTTCATCAATTCCTGAGTCAATTCGACGCTGGGGTTTGGCACGTATTGGATCAAATCTTCTGGAGCACCAACCTGCCTCAGCCCTTCACGCATATAATCAGCGGTCAAAGCACAGGTCGCTTTCGCCTTGGGATGCGGGGCAAAGATCACAGCGTTCCTGGTTTTCAACATGGGCAAGCCATTACACGAAATGGTTGATGAAGCATTCGTCACGGGAGTCAGTGCGCCGATTACACCCACAGGCTTGGCGATTTTAATCAACCCCTTTTCTTTGTTTTCTTCGATAACGCCTGTTGTGATGAGTCCTTGAAGATCACGCAGCGTACCCAGTGTTTTCTTTTGGTGCTTGGCAACCTTGTCAGCATAGATCCCCATGCCAGTTTCATCAACAGCAGATCGTGCACATGCTTCAGCATGAGACCGTTCATATGCCGCCCATCCTGCCGCGGCCACCATCTCATCCACACGTTCTTGAGACCAAAATTCCACTACACTCTGTGCAGCGCGCGCTTTTGCAACCAATTCCTGAATTTCATCAACCATCTCTTGCTCCTTAGTGCAATTATTCGATTTCAGATAATTTAACTGCCCGATTCTCTTTTAATGACTTGTTTGCAGCCATGGCGATCACGACAGGTTTACGGCCATCCAAAGCGGTAACTGGTGTGGGTTTATCTTCTCTTACTGCGTCGATAAAATCGGCCATTTCAGCAATGAACGAATCCATGTACCTTTCGAGAAAGAAATATAAGGGTTTTTCAGAGACTACACCATCTTCATTACTGTAAACGCTTGAATTGGCTGTGTTATTAGCTACGGCCACCATGCCCTTTGATCCGAATACCTCAACTCTTTGGTCGTAACCATAAACAGCCTTACGGCAGTTATCAATGGTGCCAATGGCGCCGTTGGCGAACTTGAGGGTGATCACTGCCGTATCAATGTCACCGGCTTCTCCGATCCCCGGGTCAACCATTACACCGCCGGCAGCAAACACTTCAACCACTTCGCTGCCAGACAGGTAACGCGCCATATCAAAATCGTGGATGGTCATATCCAGGAACATGCCGCCTGAAACCTTCACATAGGATACTGGAGGGGGAGCCGGGTCTCTGCTGGTAATACGCAGAATTTGAACCTCGCCCACTTTTCCTTCATTCACCATTTGACGTACTTTCTTGAAATTGGGATCAAAACGCCGATTAAATCCAATCTGACATTTGACTCCGGCCTTCTTTACAGCAGCAAGGGCAGCGTCAATTTTTTCGAGACTGTGATCAACAGGTTTTTCACAGAAAATATGTTTTCCGGCTTCGGCAGCTTCAATCATAAAACGGGCATGAGTATCCGTCGAGGAACAGATGGCGACGGCATCAATGGATTTATCATCCAGAATCTTGCGATAATCTTCATAATATGAAGCAACGTGCAGGTTCTCTGCGAGTTCCCTGGCAGCCTCCATATTTGGATCAGCAATCGCGACCACCTCCACACCTGGAATACGCGTGGCCAGATTACCGGCATGAATTTTTCCAATGCGTCCTGCGCCAATGACACCTACTCTAATAACCTTGGGATTGCTCATTTTTTCTCCGTTTATAGACCAATGGATTTAATATATTGACGGTTGCGCAACGCTGAATCAAATGGCTTTCCCATTCCAGGGAGCACATCTTGTTCAACCACGATCCAACCTTCATAACCTTGTTTCTCCAGTTCTGCCTTCACCGATTTGAAATCCACAGCG